>DAOWAM010000036.1 GCA_030634585.1 bacterium | reverse complement strand
GGTAGAACCTTCAGGTTCTTCAATTTTAACATTAATTCGAGCATTGCTTTTTAAACCAATAATTCGAGTTAACATTCTAATTGCTTGAATGGTTTGTCCTTTTCGGCCAATAATTTGACCCATATCTTCTTGATTGATTTTTAACGTAAGAAGAACTCCCATTTCATCAACCTTTCTTTCACATTTCACATCGTCAGGATGATTAACCAAGTTTTTAACAACGTACTCAAGAAATTCCTGATCTTTATTTTTTGTAGCCATAGTTTTAATCATTAAAACATTAAACTAATCTAACCGACCTTTGTTATTTATTTATTAATTCAATTGTAAATTCATCTTTCCAATCTCGTCTATTATTATAATAGCAAAATGGATTTGTTTGTCAACCCTGTTAAATTTTGCTTTTGCAAAAATGATCTTGCCACTATTTAACGGGGTCAACCCAAACTCATTTCCCGGGAGGGGATCGTCTCTCTGCTATACGTCTCAATTCAATCAGACGATCACAATCTGCTTTAGAAAGTTTATCTTCGTCACCTACTTTATCACATTTACTTTGCAATTTTGTTATTTCTTTTGCTTCTTGATGAGATAATCTACCACTAGCTACATATCTTAATTCTATAATGCGTTTTAAATCTGCTTCAGAAAGATTCGATTTGCCACCTGGTTTGTTGCATTTAATGTTTAATTCTGTCAATTCTTTTTTCTCCTCGAGAGTAAGTCCCTTTTTTTGTGATTCTGGTTCTTTAGATCGTTTTTCAAAATTCATACTTTTCTAAATTAATTATAAATTATATTAAATTTTGTTTTCGTTACTTTTTATCGTCTGATTTCTTCGTTTCGCTTTCTATTTTTTCTTCTTTGGCTAATTCTTTGGAATCTTCTTTCGCTGGTGCTTCTTTTTTAACAGATTTTTCAGGAATATTTTCTTTGACTGGTTCTTCTTTGACTGGTTCTTCTTCGCCCGCCGTAGCTTCAGCGGTGGCGGGTTTTTTGGTCTCTTCTAGCTTAACTGGCTCTTTCAATTCTTTTTCTTTGGCGGATTTTTGAGAAACTTCTTTCTCGCTATCCGGCTTGTTGTCCTGAATTGGCTCAGTTGGTTTGTCCTGAACGGATTCAGTAGTTTTGTCTTTCGAAATTTCTTGCGCTTTCTTTCCCTCGGCTTCTTTTTTCATTTTCTCAGCTCTTTTTTTAGAAATCTTCACCGCTTTTACCTTGTCCCCCTCAATAATTCCTTGTTTGATCAACAAATTATGAACCGTGTCCGAGGCCTGAGCACCATGTTCTAACCAATATTTTATTCTTTCTGCCTTAAAATTAATTTCTTTGGTTTTGGGATCATAGTATCCTAAATCTTCCAAATAATCTCCCCATGGATCTTTGGCTTTTTCTAAAATAATTAAACGATAAGTAGGCTGTCCTTTTTTCCCTCGACGGGATAAACGTATAGATAACATATTTTTAATTTTAAGTTAACTTTAATTGATTTTAAGTTAATTTTAATTTTTTGTCAATCTTATTTTAATGAATTTCCTCTTTCCCGCCTGAATAACCATATCATTTTCTGGCATAATTTTCTGTCGCCAATCTTTGATTACCGTTTGATTAATTTTAACTCCTCCTTGTTCAATTAATCGACGCGCTTCAGCTTTGCTAAGAGTCAATTTTGTCATTACTAACACATCTATTACAGAATATTCTTGTGCCAATAAATTAAATGCATTCATTTCGGTGGGTATTTGTTTTTTTTGAAAAATATTTTTAAACTTTTCTTCTGCCTGTTTAGCTTTGTTGATATCATAATAAAGAGTAACAATTTCCCGCGCTAATCTCATTTTTAAATCACGGGGATTCGTTTCTTGTTTATCCATTAACTGGGATAATTGTTTGATCTCTATTAAAGAAAGATCCGTACATAAAGTAAAATATTTAATAATCATTTCGTCGGGTATAGACATTATCTTGCCATAGATTTCTTCCGGCACATCTTCAATATTAACAACATTGCCAATTGATTTACTCATTTTCTTTTCTTGATCATTTCCCGTTAAAAGAGCCAACGCCATTATATTTTGTGGTACTTGATCCATTTTCACTTGTAATTCTCGCCCCATTAGCATATTTAATAATTGATCATGTCCACCAACCTCCACATCGGCTCGTAAAATTAATGTATCATAAGCCTGTAATACTGGATAAAGCGCTTCTTGCAGATGGATTGATTGTCCTCGCGCTAACCGTTGTTGAAAATCTTTTCTTTCTAATACTTTATTCAGGGAAAGTTTTTGTAATATCTCAAAAAACTGATCTAATTTCATGGTGGCAAACCAATCATTATTAAATCTGATTTCTGTTTGCGATAAGTCTAAAATTTTATTTAACTGTCGAGAATATGTTTTCATATTTTCTGCCACTTGTTCTTTACCTAATGCTGGTCGAGCTACCATCTTATCAGTTGGATCTCCGATTTGCCCAGTAAAACTACCAATAACCAACACTATTTGATGTCCCAATTCTTGGAAAATACGTAATTTTCGTAAGGGGATAGTGTGCCCTAAATGAAGTTGTGTACCAGTTGGGTCAATACCAAATTTAATACGCAATTTTCTGCCGGAAAGTAATTTTTCTTTTAATTCTGATTCGACGATAATTTTATCCACTCCTCGAGTTAATAAATCATTAATTTTGTTTTTGTCGGTAATAATCATTTTATTAATTTATTTAATCATTGTTTATTATCTTATCATAAAAAAACAATAAGTAAAACATTTTGTGTTTTATTAAATAATCAATTATAATATTAGTAATGTTATTTGTTCTAAAAACCGTATGGTAACATCTAGAGAATGTTCTATTCAAAAAAGATTTCCCCGTTTAGCCGTAGATGGGATTATTACAAAAAACAAGGAGATCTTATTAGTCAAAAGAAATGTTTATCCTTTTCGCGGTTATTGGACATTGCCAGGAGGACATATTGAGTATGGTGAAACAGTAGAGCAAGCAATTGGTAGAGAAATAAAAGAAGAATTAAACCTAACAATAAAAATTAAACAATTAATTGGCATTTTTTCCGGTCCTCGACGAGATCCTCGTTATCACCTTATTTCTATTTCCTATTGGCTACAAATAATTAGCGGGAATATTCGTCTTAATCAAGAAGCTAACCAATTCGCTTATTTTCCATTAAATAAATTGCCCCCTAAAATTGGTGCTGACCATCGGCAAATTATTGAACAATTCAAAAAACAATACATTAAGAATAAAAAATTAATCAAAAATCAAAATGTCAGACACTAATAACCAAAAACAGAGAATAAAAATGAATCCATTACAAGCGCTGGGGGGAATTAATTGGCTTAATTTTTTTGTCTCTTTAACAATTATTATTCTTATCTTTCAAGTCGTTACTGTAACCACCCATCTTGATGAAATAACGGCTTCTTTTCAAACTTTGTTTTCTTCCGAACAATTTCAAGAGCTTGAATTCACCATAAGTGATGCATCTCTTCGTCAGATTATCATTGCCTGGGCATTTTTTTGTTCGGCCTTAATTTGTTGGTTTATTTTTGCTTTACTAAAAATGAAAGAAGGCAAGGCTTTCATTCATTTATTGATACCTTCCATTCTCTGTTTGTTAATTGCTCGACTAGATGCTGGTATTTTAGGTTTATTGGCCAGTTGGCTATATTACCGTAAAAACAAAACTTCTCACATAAACCGCAAAGCGGATAAGTAGTGTATAATAAAATAAAAACTATACATTAAAATCAAAAAATATGGTGTCTAAAGCACCATATTTTTTATTGGTGTTCATTGGTATTCAACACCAATGATACGCCAATAGTATTTTATTGCGCGGGAACACAGCAAATGGCTGGTGATATAAAGCCAGTCACGTCGCCTATATTTAATTGTTCCTCGCTACAAGTAGCGCCACCTGTAATATTTACTGTTTCTCCTCCTCTATCAATACATTCGTTCGGTGTTAATGATTTTTTTACCACTTTGAAATTTTCCAGCGTAACTTTTATTCTATCTTCGCCTTTTTCAATCTCTATCATAAAACAACCCGGACATCTCGCAACTAAAACCTGAATAATGGTTAATCCTTTTTCATAACCGACATCATCAACTGCAACTCCTGCCGCCATCCTTTGATTCTCATTCAGTTCCCATCCCCGAATACAAGCATTGACTTCTTCACTCCACATATATCCAGCTGGACCCAAGCATCCGTGCTCATCTCTTTGCCCGCCTATTAGCGGTTCTATTTTTCCACATTTTATCTCTATGTCTTTAATGTTGGGTTCTGGCGGAATCCATTGACCCTCTGCTTCTTTATATCCAGTAACGCCTCCGGCAACAGTACAAACTGTTTGATCTTTTTTATATCCTACTAATCCAGAAATAGTCCCGGCGGCCATATTATAAAGATCTATTTCAAAAGTATTTTTTACAAAAAAAGATTCAACGCTATCATATTGCTCACTTGATATTCGTTCGGCTTCAAAGCCCTTTCCTCCTATCGTTATTTCTTGTACTCTCGGGTCCACTTCTACTACCCATTTCAATTCTCCTGATTCTATTTCTGAAAAGTTTATACTTGTTTCTTTTTTAAGATTTGTTAACAGACCTATCACTCCAATTTCAACCTCAACAACTGGTTCAACCGGCGGAATCACTGATTCAGAATCTTTTAATACCCAAAAAGCAAATCCACTAATAATAATCACTAAAATAATGTATAAAACATATTTCTTATTTGTTTTGTTCATATAAAAATATTAAAAACAATTGAAACAAATGGAGCGGGTAACGGGAGTCGAACCCGTGTGTTGAGTTTGGAAAACTCACATAATAACCACTATATGATACCCGCACTCTACATATTATAAGATTTTATTTCTCTTTGTAAAAGAAAAGATTAGATAAAATTGGCCCATCTATGTGACAGGCCAATTTTTATTTTGAAAAACGATCATTCTGTCCACTCGGATAAAATTATTCTTTTGCCACAATACTTTTTGATATCTTGCGCACTTGCATTACCCAAATCTTTGGTTGTGCCGAAAACCAGTTCCCAGCGCCAAATTTTTTGTCCTTTATGCCCAATCTCAAAAGTGGTGACTTCGTAAATTGCCTCCATCCAATGAATTCGCTGATTGTGAAAGCAAGGCATATACAAAAGTTTTATCCGACAATATCTTTTCCCTTTTGAATTATTCATTGCCTCCTCCCTATTTTTAAATATCTATTTTAAAAACGTCTATTACTATGTTTAATATATTATTTTATTAATAAAAGGTCAAGTGGAAAATGGTCAAAACTACTTATTCTAAGTGTGCTCAGAACCCCTCGCCTAATCCGCCAGCCCCTATTAACCGGGGTCCCGGTCACTCCACCATCCGCCTCCGGCGGAGGTGACGAGAGATATCTCAAATCCTTGCGGCTCGCCCCCTCACTTATATATTTTATATTTCGAACCCCTGCGCTCGCTTTATTTTATATAAACTTTCTAAAAAGTCGGTTCCAGCATAACCGATTACCAATGCTAATCGCCAATCACTATTAATCAACGCGCCACCAACCCCTCCCACTAAGCCAGCCACCAATAAAGAAAAAATTATATATCGAATTTTAAATTTGCCTAATTGCTTATTTTTTTCAAAAAACTTAAGTAACCCAACCAATCCACGAATTGCTCCGCCGACTATACCAAATAAAATTGAAGAAATAAAATACATAATTTTAAAATATTAATTATTGTGTTGCTTAAACTTAGTTTTATTAATTTTACATTTTATCAAAATTTTCCGTGATTTTGGTTTTGGTTTTTAACTAATTTATTTTGTTAAATCTTCATTTTTTAATCTTTGTATTTACCTTGTCCTTATTTTACCCCCAAAATTAATATCTGCCAAGTTTGCATTTTGAACCAAATAAAGTCTCTGCTGATTTGAGAGATCATACAAACCAATTTATAAGAAAATAGAGGAACCATATTGGTTCCTCTATGAATTTAGAAATTGATTCTTGTTTGCTATGATCTAAAAGATAGTATGACTATAAGAAAGAATAGCAAAGTGATGATGGTGTAAAGAATT
>DAOWAM010000067.1 GCA_030634585.1 bacterium | reverse complement strand
TTGCAGAACGTTCATTAAATACTTGGTAACTGGATCCCCCCTCTTTGAATCTTACAGATCTAAACATTTGACAGGGCTTGTCCTGAGCCTGTCCAATAGAGAGAACGAGAGTGCTCTACTACCGGGGCTCATGATTTTCTGATTCTTTAACTTTATTTATTCCTCTATTAAGTTCTCTTTTTCTAATAATTCTTTCTCCTCTTGTTCAATAATATCATCCCATTGTTTTTCTTGGTTTTTGTCTTGTTGGCTAATGATTTGTATCTTTTCCTTAAAAGCGATGTCTAATGTTTTGATTAACTGTGGATTTTTTAAAATATTCTGATAAAGATTATCTAATACTTTTTCTGGCAAAATTGGTAAAATTACCAACAAATCGTTCTGATCTTCTAAAGATATATTGGACTGGGAAATCATCTGTTGAATTTTGTTTAATACTTCTAACATAAATTACTACTAAAAACATTTATTATTATCTTAATCATTTTATCATTATTTTGCGAAATTAACAATATCGTGAGCTTCTGTTTGGATTTTTCTTATTTTTTGTCGAGTCAAAGAGGTTAAAGAAACTAATTGATTAATGTCTTTCCCAAGTAAGTCGCGACAAAAAATTAACTCGGCTTGTGATAATTTTTTCAAATCAGATTTACTAATCGTTCTTAAAACAGTTACTGGATATAATTTTTTTGCTTCTAATAAATTTTTTAGATTATTGTCTGCAGGATAGTTCCAACCCATTAATTTCATTTTTTTACAATTAGCGTATTGAATCGCTTCTTTAGAAAATTTAGTATTAGTAATTAAAAATGCTTCATTAAATTGGGGACATTTTTTTAACCGATATCCCGCGCGCAAGTCTAAATAACGCGCCCAAGTATACATTGCTATTTGTAATCCAATATAAATTCCCGGTTGATTACGATATTTGCATTCAATCATTATCTTTCGTTGTTGCTTGCGCGCAATTATATCTATTTCGTGTTTTACGCACTCGCCTTGTAATAACGGTGGGCATTGGGTTGTCCAACCATATTCTTCTAATATTTTGGCTACTAATTTTTCAAAAACAAAACCAGCCGGTCCCAATTTCATAATTGATTGTTTCAAACCATAACGAGAGGCTACATCGCTTTTCCTTTTCCCTAAATGTTCTAATACAATTTCTAAGATTTCTCGCGTAGAAATACCAGGGTAAAGATTCTTTTTAACTGTTGATAAAACTTGTTTTGTTAATTGACTTCCTGCTCCACTACGTCGACATGTTCGTTCAATTTTTCTTAATTGAAAAAGTTGTTTTTCTCCCGATGCTTTAGTAACCCAAATTTTTTGCATAAAACTTAATTTTAAAATTAATTAATTACTGTATAAAGTTTATCTTTAATCAATTCAATCTCCTGTTTTATTCGTCCACCGACTTGTAATTTATTTTTTATTTTTTTGTAAGCATGAATAACCGTTGTATGGTCTCGTCCACCAAAATTATGACCAATCATTGGAAAAGATAGATCCAATTCTTCTCTTAATAAATACATCGCTATTTGTCGAGGAACAACTATTTCTTTTTTTCGACTTTTCCCGGTTAGATCGCTGACCTTGATGTCATAAAACTTTGCTACTTGATTAAGTAATTCCTTAGAACTAATTAATTTTTTATTCTGAGTCGTCGCCATACTAGACAAGATTTGTTTTACTAACTCCAAAGTTAATTCGCGATGAGATAATTCAAAATAAGCAATAATGCGGTTAAGGGTTCCTTCTAATTCACGCACATTGCTAGTAACGTTTTCGGCAATATAACGAATTATTTCTTTGCTTACTATAAACCTTTTTTCTTGTGCTCTAGAAATTAAAATTGCCATTCTCGTTTCTAGATTGGGTTGGGTAATATTTACCATCATTCCTCCATGAAAACGAGAAACTAATCGTTTTTCTAAAGCAGCTATGGCTTGCGGGGGACGATCAGAGGCTAAAACAATTTGTTTATTTTTTTGATATAGGGCTTCATAAGTATGAAAAAATTCTCCTTGCGTGGATACTTTGCCAGTAAAGAATTGAACATCGTCAATAAGTAAAAAATCTAAATCGCGGTAAATATTTTTAAATTGTTCTATTTTGCCATTTCTAATTGCTTCAATAAATTCGTTGGTAAATTTTTCTGCCGTAGTATAAAGAACTTTATATTTTTTTCTTTTCATCGAAACAGACCAAGCAATTGCTTGCAAAAGATGCGTTTTCCCCAAACCAACATCTCCATAAATAAATAGGGGGTTATATTTTTTCCCCGGATAACTAACCACTGCTTGTGATGCCGCATAAGCTAGTTCATTTCCTTGTCCAACAATAAAATTAGCAAGAATATATTTTTTATTTAATTTGAACCCTCGTTTAACTGGTTGAAGAGTAGGTAGTTTTGGTAATTTAATCGCCGGAATAATCGTCATCTTTTGTATTGTCTGTTCTATACTTTTTGGTGTACCAACTTGATACATTACCTTTTTAACTTTATCATCCGTGATTCTTTGTAACGCTTTTAAAATTTCTTTATGATATTTTTCTTCTAACCAACGCTTAGTAAAATTATTGGGGACACCAATAACTATTTCCGATAAGTCATCGTTGATCGAAATAATAAATGTATTTTTAAACCAAGTAGTAAAATTTGCTTTACTAAGAGAAACTTCTAATTCTCCTAAAACTGCTTGCCAAATTTCTTTTGCGTTCATATTATTTATTTATTAAAAACTTATTAATTTCTAATTATTGGTTTTAACAGCACTTGATATTTATTATCGTTTAAGAGCACAAATAGTCAAGTTCTTTTCTTGAATAAGTAGGGGATAACTTGTGGATAATTCGTTTTTAGAATAAGATAATTTTAAATATTTAACAAAATAAAGTATTATCTATTAAAATATTTAGCTGTAAATAGACAATCTTTTTAATTTTACTTAAACTTTAAACTATTTATCTCTGTAATAAATCATATTTATCATAAATAGAATACATTAAGACTATTACAGTAATAAAACAATCCCTACCAAACTATTTTGGTACCTCCACCAAGAATTATCTATGTGTAAAGTGTTTGGCCACTAACGAGCTTTGTTCACTATGCTAGACGAGGTGGGCTTGAGTTTGTCCTAAGTCCATTCAACAGGCTTTGACCTGAGTTTATCGAAGGGCTTGTTCTGTAATATACCTCTCATGGGGTTCGCCCGAGACATCCTTAGACTCTTAAAGAGATTCGGAAGCTATACTGGGCTTGCGTTTTATAAAAAATAATAGCATAATAATAGAAACAATAATCATTAAACTTATTTATATGGCATTACCAACACAAAGAAGAAACAAAGCAGCCAAAGGAAGACGACGTTCTCAACATCATTTAAAAAAGATCGGTTTAATTCCTTGTCCTCATTGTCAACGACAAATTTTTCCACATCGAGTTTGTCCATTTTGTGGTTATTACAAGGGTCAATTAGTGTTGTCTTCTTTAGCAAATAAAAAGGCAAAACAAAACAAGAAAAGTAAGCCCACGTCTGCCGACACCAAAAAGAAACCTACAACGGGCCACGCCAAAGTCTCAAAGAAACATAAACAGGCAAAATAAAACAAAACGATTCTGCCGACACTCTCGCTCCTCTAGGATTTTATCCGAGCCCCATAGGTTAACAACGCGGGAGGGTCCATTTAGGAACTGGTTCGGCAAAGTCGAATTTGAGAACTACAATGGG
>DAOWAM010000034.1 GCA_030634585.1 bacterium | reverse complement strand
GTAAAAAGAAAAATAATAATAATCCACCCGCCAAACCAATCATCGCGCTACGCGTCATACTAAAAATTAATATTGTTAATTGCAAGGCAAAAGCAATCAAATAAACAATTTTCCAAATTATTTTCTTTTCCCATAACCATAAAATTACGATTAAAAAAAGACTGAACAATAAATACGCAGCTATGAAATTAGGGTTACCGATTGTTCCGGCGACTCTTCCTTGTCCCGTTTCTAATAAATTTTTAATTCCTATTTTTTGTCCCAAGGCATACAAAGAGACCAAACATGTAACCAATAAATTTACTCGCAACAGCCAGCACCATTGCCTTTTTTCCCGAAAAACATTAATGATCACGATAAAAAATAACCAATAATGAAACATACTATAAAAACCGGCCATCCGTTCTTGTGTTGACCAAAAACTTCGTTGAAGATCAGCGCCGAATAAACTAGCCAGCAAATAGACACCTAAGAAAATAGTCGAGACAATCAATAACGGATTTTTCCAATTTGGACGATATTTTGGAAAAGTCAATGCTAATAATAGATAAACGGCAAAAATAATTTCGATTAAAATCCGGCCAACAATCACTTTGCCAAAAATAAATGGATAAAAAGTACGTTGGCTAATTATCAATGGTGTAAATAAAATTAAAATCGTCACAACTAATATTGACCAAAACAATATTTTTTCTAACTGGCTGGTCGATTTTAATTGATTAACTGATTGTTTTTGTTGTTTTGTTTTCTTCATTTATATTTAATAATTTATTGATTTCTGTTTTATATTATAGCACAAACAAAAACATTTTTCCCTGCCCACCGATTTATTTGATTTATTCAATCCTCAGATGTCTTTTATTTCCAAAATAATTATTCGATTTACAAAAATTAAAAAATAATTTATACTTACGTTGATTAATTAAATAAATTAATGAAAGTGCTTTTATTAGGATCTAACGGTATGTTAGCGCAAGATTTAGCGCGTTTTTTTTCTAAAGAAGAATTAACCACTTGGGATATCGCTGATTTAGACATTACTAATGAAAACGAAGTTAAAAATAAAATTAATCGATTGGATCCCAAATTAATTCTTAACGCCTCCGGTTATACTAATGTTGATCAAGCGGAAACAGACAAAGAATATGCTTTTGCCGTTAATGACCAAGCAGTCGGTTATTTAGTTCAAATAGCGCAACAACTATCTGCCATTCTAGTTCATATCAGCACCGATTATGTCTTTGGACAAAACTCAGCCAAGGGTTATCGAGAAGATGATCAACTAACCACAGCGCTTAATGTTTATGGCGCGTCTAAACGAGCCGGTGAATTAAAAATTTTGCGCGCTGACAATTTAAAATATTATTTAGTGCGTACTTCTTGGCTTTTTGGACCATCAACTGATCACCAACATCCCAATTTTGTGAATACAATTATTAAATTAGCCAAACAGCATCCGCAGATTAAGATTGTTAACGACCAACACGGCAAGCCAACTTACACTTTTGACTTAGCGGAAAGAATAAAATATTTAGTCGATCAAAAAATGCCTTCGGGAATTTACCACTGTGTTAATGAACCAGCTTGCACTTGGTACGAATTTGCTAAAGAAATAGTTAAATTATCTAGATTAACAACCAAAGTAACTCCCTGTTCCAGTCAAGAGTTTCCTCGACCAGCTATTCGTCCTGATTATTCAATTTTAATCAACACCAAGCTACCTTTATTATCTAATTGGCGATTAGCGTTAAAAAAATATTTAAATGTTAAATCTTAAATCTATGATTAAAGATGTCATCTTAAAAAAGATTATTTTACACAGCGACAACCGAGGATTCTTTACCGAGGTCTACAAAAAAGAAACTGGTTCTGATTTTCCAGAAGTTAAACAAACTAGCTATACGGAAACCTATCCCGGAGTAATTAAGGCTTTCCATTGGCATCGGAAACAATGGGATATTTGGTTTGTTGTCGGTGGAATGGCACAAGTTGTTTTACACGATTTGCGAGATAACTCACCCACCAAAGGAGAAACAAATGATTTTTATTTAGGTGAAAACAATCACGCCATTTTATTTATTCCACCCGGTGTCGCACATGGTTATCGCGTCTTAGGAAATACTAAAGTTAAACTATTTTATCACACCACCGAAACCTACGATCACGATCATCCCGATGAACAGCGACTATCTTTTGATGATCCCAAAATTGGTTTTGATTGGTCAACTAAAAATCGTTAATTAACTCAATAAAAAACATGGCCAAATTAAACAAAACCATTTTAATCACTGGTGGAGCTGGATTTATTGGCACTAATTTTATTCACTACATTTTAGAGAAATATCCACGTTACCGAATTATCAATTTGGATAAATTAACTTACGCCGGTAATTTAGCCAATTTGGCTGATATCTCTAATAATTCACGTTATCAATTTATTAAAGGCGACATTGCCGACGAAACAACAGTTCAACGAATTTTCAAAACAAAAAAACCGCAAATCGTGGTAAATTTCGCCGCGGAAAGTCACGTCGACCGCTCGATTCTTGACCCACAAGCGTTTATGCGCAGTAATATTTTTGGTGTTTATATTCTTTTAGAGGCAGTTAAAAAATACGGTATTGGACGATTTATTCAGATTTCTACCGATGAAGTTTACGGTAGCGTCGCCAAAGGAAAACCAAATGAGCAAGCCCGTTTACTCCCCAGCAGTCCATATTCCTCTGCTAAGGCCAGCGCCGATTTACTCTGTCAATCGTATTATAAAACATTTCATTTACCAATTTTGATTACTCGTTCTTCTAATAATTTTGGACCATGGCAATATCCAGAAAAATTGATTCCTTTATTCATCACCAACTTATTAGAAAATAAACCAATCCCTCTTTATGGCACTGGTAAAAATATTCGCGATTGGATTTACGTCATCGACAACTGTCGAGGAATTGATTTGGTCTGGCACAAAGGGAAAATTGGCGAAATCTATAATCTTGGCGGTTATAACGAAAAAAATAATCTGGAAATCACTAATGTCATTTTAGATAAATTAAATAAAAACAAAAGTTGGATTAAACGAGTCGCTGATCGCCCCGGACATGATTTGCGTTACGCGTTAAATAATCAAAAAATACGACGTTTGGGCTGGAAACCAATCTATAGTTTTGCCAAAGGAATGCGTTTGACAATTGACTGGTATCAACAACATCAAGATTGGTGGACAAAAATTAAATCTGGCGTTTATCGACAGTATTATAAAAAACAATATAAAAAATAATTTATTTATTAACTTAAAAAAATATGAAAGGAGTAATTTTAGCTGGCGGATCAGGCAGTCGTTTAGCACCTTGTACTAAGGTAACAAACAAACATTTACTTCCCGTCTATGACAAACCAATGATTTATTATCCCATCCATACATTGGTTTCTGCTGGAATTAAAGAAATCCTCATCGTTACTGGAGGCAACAGCGCCGGTGATTTTTTAAAATTATTAGGTAACGGCAAGAAATTTGGTTTAAAAGAGATCCATTATACTTATCAAGAAGGCTCGGGCGGAATTGCCGATGCGCTTAGTTTAGCGGAAGATTTTGCCGACGAAGAAAAAATAACCGTCATTTTAGGCGATAATATTTTCCAAACAAACATTAGTAAATATATCCGGAGTTTTGAACAACAAGACAAAGGAGCAAAAATATTTCTTAAAGCAGTCCCCGATCCAACCAGGTTTGGCATTGCCGAAATCAAAAATAAAGAAATTGTTAAACTTACTGAAAAACCAAAACAGCCAATCAGTAATTTGGCGGTATCTGGATTATATATGTACGACGCCCAAGTTTTTAAATTTATTAAACAATTAACGCCGTCGCAACGCGGTGAATTAGAGATTACCGACGTCAACAAGTTTTATCTAAAACAAAAAACATTGACATATGAAACTTTGACTGGCTTTTGGAGCGACGCCGGAAAATTCGATTCTCTTTTCCGCTCCAGCACTTTCGTTCAACAACACTATCAAGATTTTGATTTTTTCAATTAAATAAAATGTCTCTTAACTTAGCTTATAATTAAACTATAATGTATATTAATGATCTCTTTATCTAATATAAGTAAAAATCAAATTTTTAAAAAACAAACTGTCGGTGAGGCAGCAATTTTACTAACTTTAATTATTTTCTTAGGTAAAATTATTGGCTATTTTCGCGAAGCGTTAATTGCTAATTATTTTGGCGTTAGCGGACAAACTGACGCTTTTTTAGTTGCTTTACTAATTCCTTGGTTAGCGATGAGTTTAGTTTCAGTTAGCCTGACTACTTTAATTGTACCCGTCTATTTGGATAAGAAGCGGCAAGGGGAAGAAAATGCAAAAGCTTTTATTAATCAAATCTTTTTGCTTTGTTTTATTACCTTCACTGTTATTTCCGTGCTTATTTATTTTTTTGCTCCCTTACTGATTAAACTAATTGCTTTTGGTTTTACTACCGATCGATTTAATTTGGCTGTTCAGTTGCTCCGCTATCTTGTTCCACTTGGATTTGTTACCGCTTTTAGCGGATTTTTTGTCGGTCTTTATCAAGCCAAAAAACAATTTCTTTGGCCAGCACTTGTTAATTTATTGGCCAATGTTTTAGTTGTTATGTCATTAATTTTTCTTACTTCCTATTTTGGAATTGACAGCTGGACAATTGGTTGGTTGTTTTTTGCTGGTTTATCTTTTTTTGCCCTGTTACTTGGTCTTTGGAAAAAGTATCATTTTTTTCAGAATTTTTCTCTAGAAAAAATTAACTGGTCTGAGATGAAACAATTTTTTTACCTTGTCTTGCCACTTTTGTTGATCAATGGGGTAAATACGATTAATCAAATCGTTGATAAAACGATTGCTTCTTCTCTGCAAATTGGTGCAATTGCTGTTCTTAATTTTGCACAAAAGATTTATTTAATCCCTTTGGGCCTACTCATTATCCCTTTAGTCACCGCCGTTTATCCTACATTTTCTGCACTCGCCTTAGATAAAGAGAAAAAAAATATTTACGCTAAAAATCTACGTCAATATATTTCTCTATCTTGGTATTTCATAATTCCTATTATTTTTACATTGATTATTTTAGCGCGCCCAATTATCCGTTTTTTCTTCCAACGAGGTGCTTTTGACGCGCAAGCTACCATATTAACAGCACAAACAATGGCAGTTTATTCAATAGGTCTTTTTGCCTACACTGCCAATCTTTTTTTATCAAAAGTATTTTTTTCTTTTAAAAATACAACAACGCCTTTATTAATTAGCGTAATAACAGTCGCAGTTAATATTATTTGTAGTTTAATTTTATCTAAATTATTCGGTGTAGCCGGAATTGCTTTGGCAACCATATTCGCCAGTCTTACTTGTTTTTCACTTTATATTTTTGCTCTTCGTCGTTATTTTCATCATTTCAATTTTAAGTTTTTGCTTTACAAGACACTAAAATTTCTTTTAATTTCTTTACCGATAATAGTAACCTCTTTTTTGTTGAAACCATTTCTTGCTAGTGCAACTAGTTTTTTGAACCTAAGTATAAACTTGCTTTTGACGACAGGTATTCTTGTTTTTATTTACTTACTATTAAGTTATCTCTTAGACTTAGAAGAATTTAAAATTATCTTTGACTATCTTAAAAAAAGAGTATTTAAAAAAGAGACAATAAACAAAAAATAATTTAAATTAATATTTTTGTTTCTAAAAATAAGAGTTGTCCACACCATACCCTTGACACCTAATGACACCTATTGATATAATGATCAATGACAAATTAATTTCATTATTATTCATTTCCAAATGGTTAAAGAAATCAAACCCAACGAGGTTTACACCACCGAAGAAACAAGAAAATATTTAAAAATTAGCGAAAGTACGATCAAGCGTCACCTGAAAAACAGAGTTATTCGAGCTGCCAAAATTGGTAATCAATATCGTATTTTGGGGAAAGAAATATTACGTTTAATCTCACCAGAAGCCGAACGACATGGCGCTAATTTATATCAAGAACTCAAAAAGAAAACAAAAACAATAATAAAAAATTGGTAATATTGTTTTATTCATTTTCTCTAAAATTTAGCTTCTAAAAACTAACCTAAATCCATCATCTTATATTTATTTGCATAAATAAAAAATAGTTAAAATTACTAAACAAAATTATTTTTC
>DAOWAM010000089.1 GCA_030634585.1 bacterium | reverse complement strand
TCTATCGGAGATTATTCAAAAACAGAAAAGTTTACTTAATTACTCTTTGGGCGCTAGTTGGCTTTTTCGTTAGTCTTTTTATGATGAATATTCGCTCATATTTTATTTGGAAACTGATACCATTTCATGATTTTATCCAATTTCCCTGGCGGCTATTATTATTGACGACTCTTTTCACTTCAATCCTTGCCGCCGTCATAGTCCATATTTCGCCAAAAAAGTTTGCTAAAACCGCAGGATTTATTATTGTGGGAGCGAGCTTGGTATTAACTACCCAATATTTTCGTCCAAGTAAAGTTGTATTTAAGGGAGACGAAGATTATCTCAAAAGATTTTTTGAAAGTACCACCTACAGCGAGGATTATTTGTTATTGCCCAACTGGGTAGATGAGCGTCCTTCCCGTCCGCCTTTATCAAAATTTGAAGCCGAGGGGGCAAAGATAAGTGAAATTGAAGAAATAAGCCCCGTTTATTACCGAGCAGAGATTGATGCTGAGAAATTAACTACCATCTCATTTCACTCTTATTATTTCCCCGGCTGGTTTGCAAAGATTGATGGTAAAAATGCTGAGATTAAACCCGGAAAACCGCATGGTCAAATTGAATTAATTGTTCCCGAGGGAAATCATCAAGTTGAATTTTATTGGCAAGAAACGCCTTTGAGAAAGTTTTCTGATTATATAAGCTTGGTATCTTTATTGGTATTAGGTTTTTTATTTGTTAAGAAAAAACAATCTAATAATGCTAAAAAACAAAAATAAAGCAGTATTATTTATTATTGCCTTAGGTCTTGGATTTTTACTTAGGGTGTATTTTATTTCCTTTTGGACACAGATTAATGGAGACCTTCTTCTCTATATGGATTGGGGAGAAAGATTTTGGGAATTAGGAGCAAGACAATTCTATTTTGAAAATAAGTGGTATTACGCACCACCTAATTACCCACCAATAATATCATTGCTTTATGCATCTGCTTATTGGTTATTTGAACGACGTTACGTCTTAGCCCAGATACACAATGCGATTAAAATTATTCCAGCAGCATTTATTATTTATTTTGGAGAACACGGATATGAGATGCTACTTAAACTACCATCTATTTTGGCAGATTTGGCACTTTCAATCTTAGTTTATAAGGTAGTTTTTAATATTACCAAAAATAGCAAAAAAGCCTTATGCGGTTTTTTGTTATATCTTTTTAATCCAATTACAATTTTTCTAAGTTCTGTTTGGGGACAAACGGACAGTTTAATTGCTGTTTTTTCAATACTTTCGTTTATTCTTTTAATAAATAAAAAATATTGGTTATCGATTCCACTTTTATTTATAAGTCTATACATTAAACCTAATTGGTCGATATTTTTGCCCTTATATTTATATCTATTAATTGTTACTCGCCCTAAATTAAATCAATTATTTGCAGGTGGATTAATTTCATCAATATTGTTTATAGTTACTACATATCCCTTTGGAGGCAGGGATGTATTAGGATTTTTGATTTGGCTTCTAAAAACTCGTATCATACCAACAGCAACAGTGGCTCAAAGGGTTTCAGTTTCAGCTTTTAATTTCCAAACAATATTTTTCGTAATTGATAAAGATTTGGCATACCGTCCTGTTTTTGGAATTCCAGCAAACGTTATTGGTTGGGGATTATTTTTATTAATTTATGTTTTAACTCTTAATTTTCTTAAGAAAAAGAAAGATTTAACTACTGTTTTCTTTGCGATTTTCACTATTGGTTTTGCTGGGTTTTTATTTTTACCCAACATGCTCGAGCGATATTTTTTTCCGACACTAGTTCCTCTTATTATTCTTATCTTTTCCAAGCCAAAACTACTTATTTGGGGGTTATTAATAAATCTCGCTGGGTTGGCGAACCTTATTTGGGCTTTTTTCAGAAGAAAATATGGTGAAATTAATGACTTATTCATAAATAATAATTATCTGCTGATAAAAATTATTTCATTGATTAATTTTACTAGCTGGTTTGTCATCGTAAAAAGAACAAAGTTTTTAAAAGAAAGGTAGTTGTTTTCGTGATAAAATCTAAAGCGTGGTAAAGTTGGAAGGAGAACATTTAGACCCAACGGCCGAGATTACATTGGAGATCGTCAAGGCCAGGGCTGTGAAAGGGGTGGCGGTGTTGACGGGTAGAACGTTTCTCTTGAGTCTTCTTGCGCTGGTTGCAACCGGCTTTTTGGGGGCGTTTCTAACAGAGAGTCAGTTTGGAATATTTTTTATTGTCTCGGCGATAATTAATTTTTTAGCCTACTTTTCAGATATTGGTTTGGCTGCTGCTTTAATTCAAAAAAAGGAAAAAGTTACTGAAACTGACTTAAGGACTACATTTACAATTCAGCAGGGTTTGGTTTTAATCCTTCTTCTGGGTCTAGTTCTTGCCACCCCCGTTTTTGCGCGGGCTTATTCGCTATCGCCCGAAGGGAAGATGCTTTTATATGCTCTTGGTTTTTCTTTACTTTTGTCTTCATTGAAAACAATACCGTCGATTTTACTTGAGCGGGAACTGGATTTTTCGCGCCTTGTAATCCCACAGGTTTTGGAAAATGTAGTCTATCACCTCGTCGCCGTATATTTTGCCTGG
>DAOWAM010000083.1 GCA_030634585.1 bacterium | reverse complement strand
GTTCAAGATCTTTAAGTCGCGCGCTTCGCAATTGTTTAATCCTCTGCTGATTAAAAGGATACCCTTTAATAATATAATCTTTTATTACTTTTGTTGCCCAAATACGGAATTGCGTCGCTCGTTTGGAATTAACCCGATAACCAACCGCGATAATGGCGTCTAAATTGTAAAAATTGGTCTGATATATTTTACCATCGACAGCAGTATGTGCAATTTTTGCACATACTGAATCTTTGTTTAATTCTCTGCTTTTGAATACATTTCGGGCGTGTTTAGTGATGACACTTCTTTCCACGTCAAAAAGTTTCGCGATTTGCACTTGTTTAAGCCAAATCGTTTCTTCGTACAATTTAACTTTCAAAGACACTGACCCTCCCTTTGTCTGATAAATTACTATTTTACCTCTATTTTGTTGAAGTTTAGTCATTAATATTGATTAAATTGAATAATTAAGAAGTCAAAATAATTAATTTTCACTTTTATTTAAATGTTTCTTTTCTATTTTTTATTTTACTTACTCGAAAAAGAATATTTTTCGGTAAAATAATACTTTTCAACCAAATCACTATTTTAGCCAATTTTCCCTCAACAATTATTCTACCACCTCGGCCGGTCGTAAACACCAAATTATAGATCCGTCAGCGTAGACATATCTGCCGATAAAAACCTGTGGATCGTTTGTTTTAAAAACACTCACTTTAATTATACCTTCACCAGACGTGCCTGGAGTACCATTAATTGAATACTTTTTTGCCAGAAATCTATCGGCTTTATTAATATCAAAACCAATTTTATCCATTAAAACCTTATTCACTTTAATCGAATGCTCTTTTAATTTCTCGTATGATTCAAAATCATTAAAAAGTATTACCGCGTTCATCACTGTCACAAAGTCTATCGCCAAGTCGATGTCTTGTTTGAATTGTTGGTCCGATTTTTCTGTTTCTGGATTCTCAACAGATTTATTAAAATTGGAATCTTTTTCTGTCATTTTTAATTATTTAATATTTAATTATTTTAGATAACTTTTTAGATGAATTTATTATTTTCTTTAGTATAGCACTATTACCTTTGATTTCAAAACTCGCTTAACATTAAAACATTATTATTATTTAATTAAAATTAGTGATGTCGTTCATCACTAATATTGACTCAAAATAACAAATTTCACTTTGTTTTGTAGATTTATTTCAATGTTTAATTTATTGATAAATACCAATAATTGTTTTACTATTTATCTGCTCTTAACGCCCATGCTACACTAGTATCGGGATAAAAATATTTTTCCATTAAAATTCCCGGGTGCCTGGTTTTAAAAACATTAACTTTAATTTCTTTTTTACCCTGTGTTTCTGGCGTATCTTTAATAGAATATTCTCTTATTAAAGAAGGTTCTAGTTCATTAATATCAATATCAAAGTTCGCAAATAAAGTATCGTGTATTAAAGTTAGATATTGTTTTCTAATTTCTTTATCTTTCGTTTGCGATAAATATTTTTTTAATTCTTGACACGTTTTCAAACTATCAAAAAATACTATTGTATTCTTTCCTGCTTTAATTTTATTCATCGCATCAATTATCTCTATTTCAAAACACTTCACTAATTTTTTCAATTCGGCATATTTGTCAGGAGTATTTGAATCTGGTGTTCCTGGCTTTATTTCGTTCATGTAATTATATCTTAATAGTTAATTTATTAATACACACCTATTGATTTTTATTCTTCCTCTGCTCTCAACGCCCATACTACATTGCCATTAGGATAAGAATATTCTTCAAGCAAAACACCCGGTTGCTTTATTTCAAAAACTTTGACTTTTATTTTTTTCTTTTTTTTGTCACTTGTCTCGGGCGTATATTTAATTGAATATTCTCTTATGAGAGAATCGCCCGATTTCTTAATATTCATAAATAAAAAGAACTTTATTGCTTCTCTATACAGTACGTGAATTTCTTTATTTCTCCATTGCTGCAACAAATATTCTTTCAGTTTTTGTCCCGACTTCAAACTATCAAAAAATATTATTGTATTCTTTCCTGCTTTAATCTTATCCATCGCATCAATTATTTCTATTTCAAAAGCCTCTACCAGATCTACTAATTTGTCTTGGGCTTCTTTGGCTTCTTTGGCTTCTTTAGCTTCTTTGATTTCTCTCTTTTTTTTAGCTTCTTCAGATTCATTTTCATTTGAATCTGGCATTTCTCTGTTTATTTTATTCATATAGTTATACTTTGATAATTAATTATTATCATCATAGCACAGTAAAACAAAAAGCGCAATATCTTTTGATTAATAAATCTGATTCAAGCCCTGACAATACCTTGATTATTTTTTATAATAACAAGTTAGCAACACCAAAATAAATGACCACACTTAAAATATCTTGTATAACAGTAGCTAATGGACCACTACACAAAGCCGGGTCCATTTTTAATTTATTGAATAAATAAGGTATAATCATACCCGTAAAAATAGCTGTGTTAACTGCTACAAAAATTGAAATACCCAAAACAATCCCTAAATAAACCTGTTGGTAGAAAATAAAAGTAAATAAAGAAAGTAATATACCGCAAAACGAAGCAATTAAAAAGGCAATTTGTGTTTGTCTCAGGAAATATTTTTTGAATACTAATTCGGGATGAACAACTAAATCCCTAATAATTAGCGCTTCCATTTGAGTCCCCACGGCATCGCTCATATAAACAATCAATGGGATAAATGCAGCTAAAATTAGATTTCTCTCCAAAGTTACTTCAAAAAAACCAATAACCTGGGCAGAAAGAATTCCACCTATCATACCAAGCAGAAGCCACGGCACCCGACGTTTAAATGATTGGGCTACAGAAAATTCTGGGACATCATCGAGTGGTGATTTCGGTGGATAAATACCAGTTAAATGATAAATATTTTCTCGCGTTTCTTTGTTAAGAATAGCAAGTATACGATCACTGGTTAT
>DAOWAM010000076.1 GCA_030634585.1 bacterium | reverse complement strand
ATGATTGCAGTACTGATCGCACGATTGAAGTTGTTAAGTCTTATAAAGATGAAAGAATAATTATTTATAAAAATGAAAATAACATTGGTCAGACGAAATCGTTGAATAGAGGTCTAAAATTGGCTCGTGGAAAATATCTTGCGCGAATTGATGCTGATGATGTTTCCTTGCCTATGCGTTTGGAAAGACAGGTGAAATATATTGAAGATAATACTAAAATAATCTTGGTGGGTACTGCAGGATTTTATTATGACGATAGTGGAAAAGTTATAAGCATTGCTAATATGCCAGATTCAATGTCCGCAATGAAGGCGATGATCTTTTTTGCAAGTCCCATTTTGCATGTGAGTGTTTTAATGAGACGTGAAAAAATCTGTCAACTTGGAGGATATAATGAATCTTATGATATATTAGCGGATTATGAGCTTTGGTCGAGGGTAATACAAAATAACTTTCAAATGGTAAATATAAAAGAAGTCCTTGTGGGTTATAGGATTTCCCCTAATAGTTATGGCAGCAAGAATTTGTATGGTAAATCAAATATAGAGACTGCAAAGATTATTCAAGGGAATGTTAATAAAATGACAAAATTATCAATTACGTTTGATCAAGCTGAAAGTATAAATAAATTATTCAACCATAATATGGGGGGGATGTCCCTTGATGAGATTGAATCTACCGAAAAACTTTTCGCAAATATTTTTAAATGTATAAATGCTTCTAAGTGTGACGTTAATTGGTTTTTAGTTAAAAATTATATAAAATATGTATTTAAGAATTTAGGGAAAATAGATAACAAAATAAAATTTCGATACGCGATCAGAGCTATTTTTTCCAGAGGCATTTATTTGTTTTTATCCCAGAGATGCTTGAAATCACTGTTGTCGTTATGCCAAAGCATAAGGTGGCGATCTAAGAAATTTTTTAGTTTAAATTTCAAGTAATGAAAAAAAATCCTACACTATTCACATTATTAGTCCTTTTTTTATTTTTCCTTCCTTTTAGATCTGTTGAAATTCCAAGTCTGCTTATAGGATTGTCAATAAATTTTTCTCGGTTATTTATCGTTCTGGCCATTTTAGTTTTGTTTATGAACGTTTGCATTGATAAAAGTTATTTTAATAAAATATTTAATACAGCTAAGAGTAATCCTTATGTCTCGATTTTATTAATATATTTTTTATTTTCTATTCTTTATTATTATTTTAGTCTTTCACTTGGCAAAGTGGTGATATTTGGAAGCGGCGATTTCTTTTTTCGGAGTTGGCGAGGAAGATCAATTGGACAATTTTTAGCATTTTTAACTTATGGAATTATACCATACTATTTAGTAAAAAAATACGCGGGAGATAATTCAAAACGTAAAGTTATTGAGAAAACTTTAGCTATATCTATAATAGTATTGCTTTATTATGGTTATTTTCAGCAAATTTCTTATTATTTAGGATTTCCAGTAACGGGAAGGGATTTAATAGAAGGCGGCCTGCCGACATTAAGCTTATGGGGCGCTAAAATTTTACGTTTTTATTCGTTAGCTGGAGAACCGAGAGATTTTGCCGGGTTCATCATTGGAGGGATATTATTCTATTGGTATTATTGTTATGGGAAGATAACTTTTTTTTCTAAGATAAGTATTCTATTGATGGGCCTTGCTTTTTTGTTTACCGTTTCTACAAGCGGATATTTAATTTTTTTAATTTCAGCAATTGTGATTATCGCGGATATGATTTTTTTGAATAAAATAAAAATAAATAAGAATTTTATTAAATATGCATTAGGGTTTTCATTATTAATAATTGTTTTGTTTGTTCTGTCTGACACCGGTTCCGCATTATTGGCAAGGACTAAAAGATATTATGAATTATTTGTTCATCATTTGGGCAATAAATCAAGTGATGTTTCTTCAATTTTAAAATCTCAATCATCGGATTTAGTAACTATTTATTATCTGAAAGATATTGTTAATAGGGACATAGTTAATATATTATTCGGGTCTGGTTATGGGAATTTTTTAACTCCAGTCTATGATATTTTGAAAGATAGTTTCAATCGTAATGTTGCATTAATACCACAATTGGCTGATACAAGATCCTATATGATGAAAATTCTTATCGAATGTGGGGTAATTGGGACGGCTATTTATTTTCTAATGGTTCTTTATCCTTTAAATATTAATAAAAAATTAATTCGTTTTTATAAAAACAATAACCGAAATGAATATTATAAAATGTTAATACTACGCTATACATTTATTGTTTTTTTTGTATCGGGCGCGATACATACGTCATTTTATTATTTTATTATTATGGGAATAATAATTGGTAAATATAATAGTGTTGTTTTTCCTCGAAGCAATGAACATATATTGAAAAGTTAGGTTTAGGTATTAAATATTTTGGATTGGCAATGACTTTAAAACAGGCTAAAAGAATAATTGATAGTTCAAACTTTGCAAAAGATTTTTTAATATAAAAGTTTGATATCCCTGAGAGAAAGTTATCATTGGTGTATTTTGGAAGAGGTCCTTTGTTTGAAAACAACAATATTCCGGGTTATTGTCAGTTTATGGTTATCGGCTACAAGCGGCGCAGTAGCATAGAAAGAAATTTGATTAATAATAACGCAAATGTTAGGAGGTTATAGAGAAATTAAGGGTAAAGAAACCTTTTAAATTAACTAGTAAGATTAAAGAACTAAAATGACACTACCATCTGATAAATATCTAACCAATGATTATCTTAGGTTTAACCCTTCGTGGGACATAGAGGATAGTGCATGGAAGGCTGAGTTTGTAGTTAAAATACTCAAATCTATTAAGTTTGTCCCTAGTTCAATTTGTGATGTGGGTTGTGGGGCAGGCGGAGTGCTTGCATCTCTTCGCAGTTCATATCCGCAAGCTGATCTTTTTGGATTCGATATCGCGCCAGATCTCGCACGATTCTGGTCTCAACATAAACCTTTGAATATTTTATTTCAGGTTGGCGAATTTTTTACATTAAATTCCAAAAAATATGATCTTTTATTAGCTCTTGATGTTGTTGAGCACCTGAATGATCCTTTCATCTTTCTCACTAATCTTCGATCTTTCTCAAAATATTATTTATTCCATTTTCCTTTGGATCTAAGCGCGATTAATGTCGTTCGTGAAAAGCCGATTTTGAAAGCACGAAAAGAAGTGGGGCATATTCACTATTTCACCAAAAATCTGGCATTATCTTTGTTAAAAGAATGTGGATATAAGATTATTAGCTGGTCTTATTCAGGCTCCACTTGCAATTCT
>DAOWAM010000024.1 GCA_030634585.1 bacterium | reverse complement strand
TATCGCCGAAATAAACAATTTGATATTCTGGTAATTGTTGAAATAAATGTTTGACTACAGTTAATCCCCCAACGCCAGAATCAAAAACTCCGATCATATTTTTTTCTTTTTAATTATTTTACTAATTTCAGCTAATTTCTGTTCGGCTAATTTTGGAGTAATTGCCTCAACTACTAATCTAAGCAATGGTTCGGTATGAGAAGGACGTAAATTGAACCACCAATCAGAAAAATTAACCGTCAGTCCGTCTAAATGATTAATTTTGCCTGCTTTATACCGACGAGAAACTCTTTGTAAAATTAAATCTCTATCTTTGACCTTAAAATTAATTTCTCCTAAGCGATAATATTTTTTATATTGAGCAATAAATTGAGATGCTGTTTTACCGGAACGGATTAAAACTTCTAAAAATAAACATAAAGTTAAATAAGCGTTTTCCGCGTAAGCGTTATCTCGATAATAGAAATGTCCTGATATTTCACCGCCAAAAATTGCTCGTTTAGCCAACATTTTTTGTTTAATAAAGGTATGTCCAGTGCGACTAATTGCCGGTCGCCCGCCACAGTGTTTAATGAACTCTTTTAGATAACGCGAGCAAGTTAAATTATAAACAATTGTTTGTCGGGGATATTTATTCAGAAATAATTCAGACAAACAAGCGATAATTAAATCATTGCTAATTTTTATACCTTCTTCATCAACAAAAACAACACGATCGGCGTCGGCGTCAAAAGCAACGCCTAAAATTGCTCGTTCAAATAAAACTCGCTGACGTAAAAAACGTAGATTCTTAGAAACTGATGGATCGGGCAAATGATTAGGAAAACGACCGTCTAGACGAGAAAATAATAAAGTAATTTTCACTGGCAACCAGGGAATAATCTTTTTAATTAGCGGTCCAGCCATTCCATTACCGGTATCAATAACTATTCGCGCATTAACTTTTCTTTTATCAATCTTGTGGATTGGAAAAAATTGTTTGGCTAATCTCAAAGTATGCTTGAGATAAATTGTTTGTAAGCTTCGTTTAGTTATTTTTCCTTTTTTTATCGCTAGCGAAAAATTATTTTTTAAAATTAATCGTTTAATCTGCGGTAAACCAAATTGAGCCGATAAAAACTGATTATGCTTAATCAATATCTTAAAGCCATTAAATTGTTTGGCTAAATGACTAGCGGTAATCATTATTCCAGCCGTGGCGCGCAAATAATGTTGAGCAAAATAAAGTAAGTCAGTAGAAACTAAACCGATATCAATTACTTGACCGCCCTGGTCAACAATTCCTTTGCCCAAAGCAATAAGTAATTGTCGAGAAGAAAGACGACAATCACGACCAATAACTACGTTTATTTTCTGCTCGGCAGAAAATCGTTGTTTAACAAAAACAACTACCGCTTGTCCGATCAAATAAGCTGTTGATTTATTTAATTGCTTCGGATAAATACCGCGGATATCGTAAGTTCGAAAAATTGTTGGATCAACAATTGACATAATAATTTAGATGTGATAGATTAAATATACTAATTAAAAAGGAGGTTGTAATGATTGGAGAGATTATTGGTTCGATATTGGTTATTGTCGTGACAATCGCTATTGCGATAATTGTTATTAGCCTGATAATTGCTTGTTTTGTCAGTTATTTAATCGATTCTGGTCACCAATTCAATGATAAGAAAAAGTAAAAACCTTCGGGGGTCTGACAATCAGATTCTCGATCTACCCCCTCACTTATTCTAAGTGAGGGATTTCGCCCACTTACTTATCCGCTTCGCGGTTTAGATGAGGGGCTTATTTTTTTTGGCAATAATTATAAAATTACGTCGATTGGGACTAAAATAATGATTAACTATTTTTAAATTGGTTTGCTTAACCAATTTTTTTAATTCTTTGAAACAAAAAGCGTGATAATATCGCTGGACTATTTCCCTATTGGACAAATGCCAAGGAATAAATAGGTCGCCAAAATCCATTTGTCCAGCCGATAAATCAGGAATAATCAACGATAGGTCTTTATGAAATAACTTATATAAGCTATACTTGATTAGGTATTTCCAATAACGGTATTGGTATAAGTTCCAGACCATTAAAATAATTTTTCCGTCTGGCTTAACTACTCTTTTCATTTCTTCCAACGCTTGCCGACGATAATCGACAGACGGTAAATGATGTAGCATCGCCAAACAAAAAACAGCGTCAAAATTATTTTTCCCCACCGGTATTTGTAAAATATCCCCTACTTGAAAATTAATTTGCGAATAAGATAAAAAATTTTCCTGCGCTAATTTAACCAACGGCGCGCAATTATCAATTCCTAAATAATCAATCTTTTTCTCAACTAATAATTTGGCTAAACGACCATTACCACAACCAATGTCTAATACTTTTTCGCCCAACCGAAGCGGACGCACTAATTGTTTGAATGACGGCCAACAATGTTGTCGAGTTCGCGAGAATTCTTCCGCTAAAAATTGATAATCTTGTTTGGTTTTTTCTAATATTTTTTGCGCGATTAACTTTTTCATAAACATATGATAACAATTAATGAACAAATAGTAAAATTGCTAATTAAAATGCGGTTGAAAAATCGCGCTGATTTATTATCCGCTAAAAAATCATTGATTAGACAATTCAAGGTTAGTCCAGTTTCTCACGCTGATTTATTAACTGCTTATCGTCTTTTATTAAGAAAAAAGCAAATCAAACAAAACCGACTATTAGAAAAATTATTAATTAAGAGACCGATCAGAAGTTTGTCAGGTGTAGCCATTATTGCTGTTCTTACTAAACCATATTTTTGTCCCGGCAAATGCGCTTATTGTCCAAAAGAAAAAAACATTCCTAAAAGTTATTTGTCTAATGAACCGGCGGTAATGCGCGCTGTTCTTTGCCATTTTCATCCTTATCAACAAGTAGCCATGCGCTTAAGAGCGCTACGAAATACTGGTCACCACACTGATAAAATTGAGTTAATTATTATGGGGGGAACTTGGAACTATTTACCCCGACAATATCAAACTTGGTTTATTAAACAATGTTTTGCCTCAGCAAATGGAATCAAACAACAACAAGCAAATAAACAAAACTTAGCAAAACTACAAAAAATTAACGAACGCGCTAAACATCGTATCATTGGACTTACTTTAGAAACGCGACCTGATTATCTTAACCCATCAGAAATCAAACGAATGCGTCAATTAGGCGCCACTCGAGTAGAAATCGGAGTACAAACTACCGATAATTCCATTTTACAAAAAAATCGACGGGGACACGACACCGCCACTACCATTCAAGCAATTCGCTGGTTAAAACAGACTGGTTTTAAAATTTGCTATCATTTGATGCCCAATTTGCCCGGATCAACGCCAACCAAAGATTTATCTGTTTTTAAAAAGATTTTTACTAATCCCGATTTTTGTCCAGATATGATTAAAATTTATCCTTGTGTCGTAGTTAAAGGTTCGTTACTTTATCGTTGGTGGAAACAAAAAAAATATCATCCTTATTCTGAACAACAATTAATTAATTTACTAATTCGTATAAAAAAAATAGTCCCTCCTTATGTCAGAATCAATCGTTTGATTCGCGACATTCCTTCTACTAGTATTGAAGCGGGTAATAAGATTTCCAACTTGCGTCAAGTTGTTCAACAAGAAATGAAACAACGCGGGCTAAGCTGTCATTGTATTCGTTGTCGTGAAATTAAAACAGAAAAAATTAATCCACATAATCTTAAATTGATCACTCGCGTTTATCCAGCTTCGCGAGGAAAAGAATATTTTTTATCTTATGAAGATGTTAAACGAGATAAATTAGCCGCTTTTCTGCGTTTACGAATTAACCAACAAGTGGATCCATTAATTATTAAGAATTTTCCAGAATTAAAAAATGCTGCTTTAATACGAGAATTACATACATATGGACAAATTGTTCCTATTGGACAAAAAAACAAACAAGCCACTCAACATTTGGGATTAGGTAAAAAATTAATGATTAAAGCAGAATTGATTGTTCGTCAATTAGGAATTAAAAAAATTGCGGTGATTTCTGGGGTTGGCGTACGAGAATATTATCATCATTTAGGTTATCACCAACAAGGAAATTATCAAATTAAAAATATATAAATATTGTAAAAAGAAATAAAAATTGGTAAAATAAAAAATTAAACAAATATTATGAATTCTTTAGCACAAACCGATCAAAAAATAAACAAATTAATCCAACAAGAAATCAAACGCCAACAAAACGGATTGGTAATGATTGCTTCGGAAAATTACGTTTCACCAGCAGTTCGTCAAGCACTGGGTTCGGTTTTAACGAATAAATATTCAGAGGGTTATCCAAATAAGCGATATTACGGCGGAAATCAATTCATTGATCAAATTGAGCTATTGGCGCAAGAACGAGCTAGACAATTGTTTAACGCTAAGCAATATCACGTAAATGTTCAACCTTATTCTGGTTCACCAGCTAACCTAGAGGTTTATTTTGCCCTACTTAAACCAGGAGACAAAATAATGGGAATGGCATTAGATCAAGGTGGTCATTTAACGCATGGACACAGAGTTAATTTATCAGGAAAAATGTTTCGTTTTATCCAATATGGAGTAGATAAAAAGACTAAGCGTTTAAATTATCAAGCAATTAGGCAATTAGCTAAACGAGAAAAGCCAAAACTAATTATTTCTGGAGCAACTGCTTATTCACGAAAGATTAATTTCCGCCAATTTCACCAAATTGCACAAGAAATAGATGCCATTAGTATGGCTGATATTTCTCATTTGGCAGGATTAATTGTGGGTCAAGTTCACCCCAGTCCATTTCCTTTTACTGATATTGTCACCACAACTACTCATAAAACATTGCGCGGTCCGCGTGGAGCAATGATTTTTTGCAAACAAAAATTTGTTAAACAAATTGACCGAATGGTTTTTCCTGGAATGCAAGGTGGCCCACATAATCAAACTACAGCGGCAATCGCCGTCACACTACAAGAAGCCAGTCGGGTAATTTTTCGTCGATACGCACAAAAGATTGTTATTAACGCACAAATTTTGGCACAAACATTAAAAAAAGAAGGCATAAAATTAGTAACAGGGGGAACCGATAATCATTTGCTATTAGTTGACTTAACTAATTTATCGATCGATGGACAAACTGCTACCCAATTACTATCTAATATAGGAATTTATGTAAACAAAAATATGATTCCTAATGATCTGGGAACTCCAACTAAGCCCTCAGGCATTAGACTAGGGACACCAGCATTGACTACGCGTGGTTTTCGTCAGCAAGAAATGATTATTGTTGGTCAGCTAATTTCTCAGATTCTTCATCAACCTAAAAATAAACAAATTAATCAATTGGCGCGAAAACAAATTAAACAATTAACAAAAAGATTTCCTTTACCCCGTTAAATAATTTTAAATTTCCAAAAAATATGTTTTATTTTACTTATATTCTCAAATCCGCAAAAGACAATAAATTTTATACAGGATATACAAAAAATTTAAAATTAAGATTTGAGCAACATAAAAAAGGATTAGTCAAATCAACAAAAAATAGAAGGCCATTAAGGTTGGTATATTATGAATCATGTTTAAATCAACAGGATGCAATACACCGAGAGAAATACTTAAAAACATATCATGGCGAAATGTTTATTAAAAATAGGCTCAAATCTTATTTAACGGGGTGAACCCCATTAAATGTTCTTTTAAAAAATACTATTTTCCAAAAAAAGTGGCCATCTCATAAAATGAGACGACCACATTAAGATTATTTGTTCTGTTTTTCCTATTTCATTATCTGAATAGTCAGTTTTTTCTTTTTCTTCGGCGTTTTCACGTCGGAAAAATTAATATTCATTTCTATTTGCTTTAAATCCCGTAGAATATCCGTATCTTTTGCTTGTTTGAATATCACATTGGTAAGACCTAAGAAACTATTGGCAACGCCCCAAGTTGATCCAGCAGCAAATGAATGATTGATCATTATTGTATCTTTATTACTGAATATCAACGAAATCTGGCATTCTATGGTTTTGGTCTCAATACCGTAATTACTGTAATACAGAAGTAAAGTAGATGTTAAAACATTATTTAATACATCCACTGTCATTCCAGGAATCTTGATCACATGACACTTTTTACTGGCCAGCAATTCTTGTTGATTGAAAATACTTTGTTTTACTGAAATGTTGTCAATGTCCAGTTCCTTTTTACTAGATTTGAACAATTCTCCATAAACGCTATATTTGTCATAAGTAATTTTACCAATAAAATCGGTAACTGGCACCCCAATAATTTTGAAATCACTAAACAGGGTGTACATTAGACCAAAGACACTTGCTTTTTTAATTGGTATTTCTACCTCACCTTTATTCAAACAGCTATGTCCAAAAGCACCAAATTGAATATTCCCTTTTTCTGGATAAACAAGATAGCCAACCGTGCCATGAAAATACATTTCCATATCACCATAGACGATATAAGCGTTGATTGCTGATCCCGCGTCCAATATGCTTTTTTCTTTGTTTTGCTTGTCAACGGCACTATTTGAAACACCCTTACTAGCAATCGTGTCTATGTTGAACTGTGGCATTGTTTTTTCCAACATATTTATATTGAATCCATTTGTATATAGAGTTGTCTTTTCTTTAGACGGTCCTATTTGTTTTTGCTCATTTATCTGTTCCTTATTTTCCGATTTTGGCACATAATCCAAAATTTCCTCAATTGGATTGATCATAAAGATTGGACTAACAGGCTCCCCGCCAAAAAAACCAGCGGCAGCTAAACCAATTATTCTTCCATCCTTAGCATACATCGGACTACCTGACATCCCAGAAACAATTCCTGGTAAACATGGACCGGAAATCATTTGAGCATAAATCACTACCGTAGCTTCAAGACCGTTAAAGTATGCCATGCTCTTAAGACCAATAATTTCTGCGGTGAACTTTGTTGGCAAAGTACCGTTTACTACGGTATAACCAGTGATAATTTGCCCAGCTTTCAGTTCACTGGTTGGAACATAATTCGAAACATCTTTAGCGTTTACACTAAAAATTGACATCGAACAAAAAATGATCATTGCGATCACTAAAAATATCTTTTTCATAATACAAACCTCCTTTGTTTGTTTAAAGAACAATAATCTTATTAATTTTATTATATTTCATTTTAATATCTTATGTCAAGTGTAAAACTTAATGGCAGACAGTTAGCCAAGCAAATTAATTTGAAACTTAAAGAAAAAATAACCCACTTAAAAATAAGGCCGGGGTTGGCGATAATTATGATCGGGCAAAATTCTGCTTCGCAATCCTATATTC
>DAOWAM010000019.1 GCA_030634585.1 bacterium | reverse complement strand
GAAAAATTAAAGCTTAATGATGCTAGTTTTGTTTTCGAACCAGAACGTTCAAATAATTTGGGTCTTGGTTTTCGTTGCGGTTTTTTAGGATTGCTTCATTTAGATATAGTTCGAGAAAGATTAAAACGCGAGTATGATTTAGATTTAACAATTACTTCTCCTAGCGTTGCTTATCGAGTTACTTTAATTGATGATCAACAAATAATTATTAAAACGGCAGAAGATTTTCCTTCACCGATAAAAATTAAAAAGATTGAGGAACCTTGGTTAAAAATTAATTTAGTAACACCTCAAAATTGTTTGGGTCAAGTAATGTCTTTAATAAAACAAAACAAAGGTGAAATAATCAATACGCATTTCTTATTTAATCAGCAAATAGATAATTCTTCAGAAGAACCGAACAAACAGTGCCAAGTTGTTTTAGATTTAGAGATGCCCTTAAGCTTGCTATTAGTTAATTTTTATGATAAATTAAAGAGTATTAGTTCTGGATACGCTTCTTATTCATACGAACTTTTGGGCTATCGGATTACTAAAGTGTCGAAGTTAGATATTTTGATTGCCGAAGAAAAAATAGTTCCTTTATCGAGAATTGTTTATCAAGATCGCGCTTATGCCGAGGGACGGATATTAGTTGATCAATTAAAAAAGAATTTACCGCGTCAACAATTCGAAATTAAAATTCAAGCCGTAGTTAATGGGAAAATCATTGCTGCTGAACGCTTATCTGCTTTAAGAAAAGACGTTACGGCAAAGCTTTATGGAGGAGATATTTCCAGAAAAATGAAATTATTAAAAAAGCAAAAAAAAGGTAAAAAAAGAATGCGTCAGCATGGTAAGGTATACGTGCCAACAGAAATTTATGTTAAAATGTTAACAATAAATAAATAAATAAATGAATCTTAGTAAATACGGATTAAGAGATGACGAACAAATCATTCGTTTAGTACGTCAAAGAAAAATAATTTATTTTTTTCCTTGGTTGGCGAGTTTAATGTTAATTATCTTACCCTTTTTTTTCATTTATCCATTATTACAACAAAAAGGTATTTGGGGTACAATTTTATTATCTTTCTTCTTATTTGTTGGGATTGATTATGGAATTAGAGAATTATTAATTTGGTATAATAACTGTTTAATTATTACAGATCGGCGTTTAGTAATTATTATGCAAAAGGGATTTTTCCGTCGGTCAATTTCCAAAATAGATTATCGTAAATTACAAAATATCTCAGTGGAAACAAAAGGACTTTTTTCAATTTTATTTGCTTATGGCTCATTAAAAATATCTTCCGGATCAACCGAACCAGTAATAGAAGTTAAACGGATTGGGTATACTTCACAGATTCAAGAAATGATTATTCGTTTACAGAAAGAATTAGTTAGAGATGAAGAAGGATTTAATAAAACCTTATCTAATTGGCAATTAATGGAATTGGCAAGAAATATTAAACAAAAGATAGGCGAAGAAAACTTTCGTCTTATTGCCGAAGAAAATCAAAATGAAACAAAATCAATACCCAAAAGTTAAAAAATATTTTACTTCACCGCGGTTATTAGTCATTTTAACCAGCGTATTTGTGGTAGTTTTTATTGGATTAAGTAAAGAGATCATTAAACAATATCAGATTAAGAAAAGTGTAGATCAATTAAATGAGCAAGCGCAGATTTTAGAAAGTGAAAATAAAAAATTAGCTAAATTACTCGATTTATTAAATACGGGATTTAATCAAGAAAAAGAATCTCGGATGAAATTAGGATTACAAAAGCCAGGAGAAAAATTAGTTATTCTTTCTTCATTAACAAATAATACATTTCTAAACCAACAACAATCAATAAACGGAAAAGAGGAAAAAGGAATTCTATCTAAATGGTGGTCGATGTTCTTTGGGAATAATAAGGATTAGCTCGTTTTAATATTCAATGATTTTTATTTATATTAAAATATGTAGTGTATAGTATAGGTAATTGAATTTTTAGTACAGGGAGGCGATATCTAAAAAACATAATTAAGCTTTTTATGTGAAGGGGCCGACATAGCTCAGTGGTAGAGCATCTGTTTTGTAAACAGCAGGTCGGGGGTTCGAATCCCTCTGTCGGCTAAAATAAAACGACAAATTTAATTTTTAATTATAATTTTATGTCTCAAGAAAACTTAATAAAATTGGAATGCAGTGTTTGTCATCAGATTAACTATTATTCCAAGAAAAACAAAAAACAAATTAAAGAAAGACTACAAATTAAAAAATATTGTCCTAAGTGTAAAAAACATATTCTTCACAAAGAAACAAAATAATCTTTTTGTTTAATAATTTAAAAGATTACGGGGGCGTAGTTTAGTGGTAAAATAACGGTCTCCAAAACCGTGGTCGGGAGTTCGATTCTCTCCGCCCCTGCCATATATCATGTGGGGTACATGGCAGGCTATATCTATAATCAAAATAAGATTATGAATAGATTAACTTATTACATCATTATTTTTGTTCTTATTTTTTCGGCAAGCGTTATTATTGCTCGCGGTTTTTATTGGTTGCTATCTTATCCATTGAAAAGAATAATCAGAAAATCTAAAACAAAAATAGACGATTATGTTGTTTATATTTTTAAAGAACCATTAAGTTTATTTATTGTTCTCGCTTTTCTTTATTTAGGAAAATTACTTATTCGACCTGTTGGACAGTTTAGCGTTTATTTACAACAAATAATTAATGTATTGTTAATATTGAATATCGGTTGGTTGGTATACAAATGTTTTAGTTTTGCTTTATGGCAAACAGCTAAATTACGTCGACGTCGACAAAAAATAAATAAGAAATCAGAAAATAGGGGAATAACGGCATTAATAAAGAAAATAGTAGCTATAATTATTTTTTTTATCGTGGTTATTTTAAGTTTAGAGAATGTTGGTGCGAATGTTACTTCGCTTTTAGCTGGCCTAGGAATTGGTGGACTAGCAATAGCGTTAGCTGCCAAGGAAACTTTAAGTAATTTATTTGGTGTTTTGACATTGGTTGGTAATCCGATATTTAACGAAGGCGATACAATAGAAGTCGGTGGAATAACAGGAGTAGTCAAAGAAATTGGAATAATGAATACGATAATTCAAAAATTTGATACTACCGAGTTAATAATGAGCAATCAAAACTTATTTAATCAAAATATTACCAATATTTCTCGCAGAAAAGGATTGATGAGAGAAATCAGAATTAATCTTGATCTTTCTTGTAATACAGAAGATATCAAACGAGTGATTAAGGAAATTAAATTATATCTTAAAAAAAAGTCAGAAACCTTAAAAGAACAGCATGTTTTAATTGATGAGTATACTGAAAGTCGGGGTCCAAAAATGATTTTACGTATTGTTTATTGGATTGACTTTAAAAATTACGATCAGTATTTAGGAGCTAAAAATGCGATTAATTTAAAAATACACCAATTATTGCAAAGAAATAATTTAATAAAATAGAAAGCAAAAACAAGATTTTTATAAAATATTTATGTCTTTAGAAATAAAAATATATCCCCATCTAGCTCTTCGTCAACATTGTCAGCCGATTAAAGACGTCGATCAATCAATTATTCAATTAGCAGAAGAAATGTTGACAATAATGTATCAACATCAAGGAATTGGATTGGCCACGCCGCAAATTGGAAAGAATTTAAGGTTAATCGTGATTGATGTTGGTCAAGGACCGTTCTTGTTAGTTAATCCACAAATTATTAGCAGAAGTGGTAAGTCGTCAATGATTGAAGGTTGTCTTAGTTTACCTGGGGTTCAAGTTAAAGTACAACGTGCAGAAAAAGTAAAAATAGAAGCAATTAATTTACGTCGACATCAACGACTAATGCAAATTGAAGCGACTGGTTTGTTGGCGCATGCCTTACAACATGAAATTGATCACTTGAACGGTCGGTTGATTATTGACTATCTATCTTGGTGGCGTCATTTGTTAATTAAAAATAAATTGCGAAAACTTTCTAAAAAGTAGGCGGTAGTAGTTCAGTGGTAGAACGTCTGCTTCCCAAGCAGAAGATCGCCGGTTCGAGTCCGGTCTACCGCTCCACGTTATTTCCTTTAAGAAACTTTTTATTAAGATTATGTTTTAATATATAATCAAGATAATAGTGATAAATATAAATAATACCAACGATTAAAGGTAATTTATGATATTTAAAAAACATAATCAAGTTTTTTAGGTGAGGGGCCAGGATAGCTCAGTTGGTAGAGCAATGCTTTCGTAAAGCAGAGGTCGTGAGTTCGACTCTCACTCCTGGCTTAAAAATTTATAAAACAAATAAATTAAATGATTAAGTTTTCAAATGTTAGTAAATTCTATTATCCCGATAATTATGCTTTGCGAGATATCAATTTTCGGATAAAATCGGGCGAGTTTGTTTCTATTGTTGGACAATCAGGAGCTGGTAAATCGACTATTATTCGATTAATTATCGCCGAAGAGCAAGCGACAGAAGGTAAAATTGTTATTGGCGGTTGGGACATTACCAATATTCGACGACGAGGAATACCAATACTTCGTCGACAAATTGGCGTAGTTTTCCAGGACTTTAAATTACTTTCTAAAAGAACAGTTTTTGAAAATATTGCTTTTGCTTTAGAAACTACGGGTGTTACTACGCAAAAAATTAAACAAATAGTAGGTCAAGTTCTAAAAATTGTTAATTTGAAAGAAAAGATTAATCGATTTCCAGATGAATTATCTATTGGTGAGATACAACGTGTTAGTATCGCTAGAGCGTTAGTTCATCGTCCCAAAGTTCTAATTGCTGACGAACCAACAGGAAACCTTGATCCGATCAATGCACAAGACATTATTAATTTACTAAAAAAAATTAATGAGTTTGGAACGACCGTTCTGTTGGTAACGCATAATCGAGAATCAGTAAATTATTTGAAAGCACGAGTTATTACTTTAGAAAAAGGAAGAATTATTAGTGACCGGCAACAAGGAAGATATATATTATAAAAACAAAGGACTATTTTAAAAGTCACTTTTTTAGGATAATTTTACGGATTAAAATAGCTTACTAAATTAGATGGATAGAGTGTAACTCTTCATCTAAACTGCAAAGCGGATAGGCGAGGAGACACAAAATAATTTTTAATTAATTTTATGTTTATAAACTTTAAACGAATTATTAAATTTGCTGGACAAGATTTTTTACGTAATTTTTGGTTATCTAGCATAACGATTATTATTTTGATCATGGCTTTTTTCTCGATCAGTTTATTAATTACGTTAAATATAGTTCTTAAACAGTCAATTTCTGCTATTGAAAAAAAAGTAGATATTAGTTTATATTTAGAACCGAACATTGATCAAGAAAAAATAAATAATTTAAAAAATCAATTATTAGTTTGTCCAGGGATAGAAGAAATAAAATATATTTCAGCCGAAGAATCATTAACAGAATTTCGTTCAGAACATCAGGACAAACCATTAATTATTGAATCACTTGACGAACTGACAAATAATCCATTGGGGGCAACATTGGTTATTAAAGCCAAATCAATTAATGATTATTTTACTATTTTAAATTATGTAAATAATTTGCCAGAACAAGAATTAATTCAGCACAAAGATTATCTACAACATAAGATCTTAATTCAACAGTTGAATAAGATTAGTTACCATCTTGTTTATTTCGGTTTAATTATCAGCTCAATTTTTATTTTAATTTCAATTTTATTTGTTTTTAATTTAATCCGTCTTTCTATTTATACTCGAAGAAAAGAAATAGAGATTATGCATTTAGTTGGGGCGACTGACTGGTTTATTCGTTTACCGTATTTAGTAGAAGGATTAATACATATTACTATTGCTTGGATAATTAGTTTTTTATTCTTTACATTATTTTGGCAATGGCTATTTCCATATCTCAATATCTTTTTAGAAATTAGTAATGATTTATCTGCCACTGCTTTCTTACAACGCTATTTTGGTTTAATTTTTGGTATTGAAATTTTAGGATTTTTTCTGTTGAATATATTAAGTTCAGGCGTTGCGGTAGATAAATATCTAAAATAATACGTCGAGAAAATTTATCAAACATTTGGAATAATATGGTCTGGTCAGATCAAACGACAAATGTTATTATAAATTTTAGAGAGTAATTAGAAATTATAAAGTTAATATAAAAATACATATGTTTATTAAAAAAATCGGTATTGATTTAGGCACGGCCAACATACTTGTTTTAGTTCCAAAACAGGGGGTTATTATTAATGAACCATCTGTGGTGGCTATTTCTACTATTAATAAAAAGGTTTTGGCTGTTGGTAATGAAGCGAAAGAAATGCTTGGTCGAACTCCAGACACAATCATTGCTTTAAAACCATTAAGAGATGGTGTGATTGCTGACTATAAGACAACCGAAGCAATGTTGAAATATTTTATTAATAAAGCGTTAGGTTATTGGCATCTTTTCAAGCCAGAAGTAATGGTTGCTGTGCCAGCGGGAATTACTCCTATGGAGAAGAGAGCCGTTATTGACGCTACAATGGCATCAGGCGCTAAAGCAACTTATATTATCAAAGAACCAATTGCCTCAGCAATTGGCGCTAATATTCCTATTGGTTCAGCGGCGGGTCATATGATTGTTGATATGGGTGGAGGAACTACTGAAGCGGCAGTAATCTCTTTAGGTGGTATTGTCACCAGCACATCAGCGCGTGTGGCAGGAAATAAGCTTGATATGGCAATTGTTGATTATATTCGTAAAAAGTATAGTTTGGCAATTGGTGAAAGAACAGCCGAACAAATTAAAATTAAAATTGGATCAGCATTGTTTTTACAACAAAAATTGTCAATGAAAATTAGAGGTAGGGGATTAATCAAAGGATTACCACAAGTTTTGCAGATTAATTCAGATGATGTGACGGAGGCAATCCAACCCAGATTAGAGGAAATCATTGAAGCAATTAAATCGGTTTTATATAAAACTCCGCCCGAACTCTCAGCAGACATAATGGAAAAAGGAATGACACTAGCTGGCGGAAGCGCTTTATTAAGAAATGTTGATAAATTATTTACGCAAGCAACTGGCGTGCCGGCAAGAGTGGCCGACGAATCATTATTATGTGTGGCTAAAGGCACTGGCATTGCTTTAGATAATTTAGAAGTTTATAGAAAAAGTATTTTAGCCACTAAATAAATTAGAGCTTGAGTTTTTGTTATTAAGAAATTTATGAAAATTGGTATAGTCGCCCCTCACCGACGGAGGGTGAGGGACTTTTTGGTATGTTTAAACTAATGAGATAAATAAAATTTGAGCTTTTATCATTAAAAAATATATGAAAATTGGTATAGTCGCTTGCTCAGCTAACTTGATGAATAAAACGGGTGTTGAATGGTATACTTATTATTTAATTGAAGCGTTAAAAAAAATCCATCTTTCTAATAAGAAGGATTTATTTATTTTGTATTCAGCTAAAACATTAAAAGGAAAATTAGCTCTAATACCTAATCAACAATGGGCTAATCTAGTTTTGTCTTGGCCGTTTTCTTTTGCCTGGACTCAGATTAAATTGTCTTGGGAAATGTTAAAAAATATGCCAGATCTTTTATTTGTTCCAGGACATGTGTTGCCCTTTGTTCATCCCCACCAGTCAATCAATACTTGTCATGATTTAGGTTTTCTGCGTTATCCACAATTTTATTCTTATTGGCAACGACAATATTTAAACTGGAGTATTCGTTACGCAATAAAACGAGCTAGTACGATTATTACTATTTCACAATTTACTAAACAAGAATTGATTAGCACCTATCATCTTAATTCAGACAAAGTTAAAGTAATTTATTTAGGTTATGATCAACAACTTTATCATCCAATCCAAGATAAAACTAAAATTAAACAAGTATTAAATAAACATAATATTAATCAGCCATATTTTCTTTATTTAGGTCGATTAGAAAAAAAGAAAAATATTGCTAATTTAATTAAAGGATTTGAACTTTTTCAACAAAAACAACAGATCAATAAACGACATCAATTAGTATTAGCAGGTAAACCAGGTTATGGTTATACTGATTTTTCTAATCAATTAAAACAAAATCAGCATATTTTAGAATTAGGATATTGTCAACAAGCAGATTTACCTTATCTTTACGCTGGCGCGACTGCTTTTGTTTTTCCTTCCTGGTATGAGGGATTTGGTATGCCTTTATTAGAAGCGGCTGCTTGTCAAACACCAATTTTGGCCTCTGATATTCCGTCGACTAAAGAAATTATTAAATCAGGGGCACTTTATTTTAATCCACATCAACCGATGGAATTAGCTCAATTAATGAATAAAATAATTACTGATCGACAATTAGCGCCACAATTAATTGATCTTAATAATCAACGAATCAAGCAATTTAGTTGGGAAAAATGCGCTCAACAAACTCTAAATCTTTTAACTACAAACAATGAGACAAGATAAATTTTCTTGGCCAATTGTTGGACAAGAAAAAAATATTATTTTTTTAATTAGCAATATTGTTAAGCAAAAATTAGCGCACGCTTATTTATTTTATGGACCAGCTCATTTAGGTAAACAAATTGTGGCTGAATATTTCGTTGCTTCTCTTTTTTGTTCAGCAAGACGAGCTAATCAATCAAATATTACTATTCCTTGTCGGCAATGTGCTAATTGTCAACAGATATTTAAACGAATTTATCCAGATGTTTTTTGGCTCGAAATAAATACCGATACAAAAGAAAAAGCTACTAAAAATATTAGTATTGAACAAATTAGAAATCTTAAGAAAAAAGTGAGTTTAAAACCATTGACAAATTTCTATCAGGTTGTTATAATTAAAAATGCTGAAAGTTTGTCATTACCAGCAGTAAATGCCTTATTAAAGATTTTAGAAGAACCAAATAAACAGACAATTTTTATTCTGTTAACTGATTATCTTAATTTCATTCCTTCAACTATTCGCTCTCGCTGTCGTTTATTAAGGTTTCGATTAGTTAAACAAGCAAGAATTAGCTCTTTTTTAAGGGAACAACTTCATTTAGCACCAAAACAAGCGAATGAACTATCTCGTTTATCTAATGGTCGTCCAGGATTAGCGATTAGATTTGCTCAACAAAATAAATTTTTAGTTGATTATCAGAAAAATATTAGCGATTTTATAAAGGTGATTACTGAGGGGATTGTGTCTAAATTTGACTTAGCTAAACGAATTGCCAAATCTTCTTTTAAAGAAATAAATAGCCGTTTAGCTGATTGGCAATTAATTTTTCGCGATATTTATTTAGCTAAAATGGGAAAACAAAAATTAATTAGTCATTATTTTGTTGAACCAGAGATAAACTCTTTAGCGAAACACTATTCTTGGCAACGACTTATCTTAATTAGTAAAAATTTGTTAAAACTACAACAATATTTAAACTAAAATGTTAGCGCGCGTTTGGTAATTGAAAATATTTTATTAAAAATTTTAAAGAGATAATATAATATCGT
>DAOWAM010000027.1 GCA_030634585.1 bacterium | reverse complement strand
CTGAGGGAAGTCTTTGATAGTACGAGAGGACCTTGAAGAACAAACCTCTGGTGTACCAGTTGTCCTGCCAAGGGCATCGCTGGGTAGCTAAGTTTGGCGGGGATAAGCGCTGAAAGCATATAAGCGCGAAGCCCTCCCCAAGATTAGATTTCGTTATTAGACCCCCGGGAGATAACCGGGTTGATAAGCTCTAAGTGTAAGCACGGTAACGTGTTCAGCTGAGGAGTATTAATCGGTCGAAGTTTTTATCCTTCGATTAATTTAAATTTTTATTTTATTATTTAGAATTATATTTTTTAATAGAAACAGACATATAATTCTGGTGCTTCTACCGAGAAGGCAACACCTGATCCCATTCCGAATTCAGAAGTTAAGCTTCTCCGGGCCGATGGTAGTTCTTCGGAGCGAGAGTAGGTCGGCGCCAGAATTATGTGTCTGTTTTTGTTTTTGTAAATTTAATAAAAATCCGTCCAATTTCATTTAAGAATTTGGACGGATTTTTGTTTTAAAATTTAGTTATTATCTTATCTTTTTCTTTTCTTAGCAACAGGTTTTCGTTTAGCGGGTTTTCGTTTAGCGACTTTTCTTTTCTTGGCAACAGGTTTTCTTTTTTTAGCAACTTTTCGTTTAGCGGGTTTTCGTTTAGCGACTTTTCTTTTCTTGGCAACAGGTTTTCGTTTAGCGATTTTTCTTTTCTTGGCAACAGGTTTTCTTTTTTTAATAACTCTTTTCTTTTTAATCATAATTTTTTAAAAAATAAATTAATTAACAACCTTTATTTATATTATAACACAGTTTTAAAAATAAAAAATAAAAAAATAAAAAAAACAGTGGATAACTTTCAAATGTAAAATATAAAACAAGCGAATATTAATAAAACATACAATGCAAAACGCAAATGGTGGTTATAATTGGTTGACCTGTCTTTCACGGGGGCTATTTTTATTAGATAAAAAATGATAAAATAAATGTATGAGAAAAAATACAATAAGTTAATTACACCATATGGATGAAACCTAAATTATTAAAAAAACAGAATTTTTATTAAAAGAAATAATCAAAAATAAACAATTAATTATTAATTAAACAAAAACTATGTCTAAAACAATTGAAATCACTAGTGAAAACTTTGAAAAAGAAGTTTTACAATCAAGTATTCCTGTTTTGATAGATTTTTGGGCATCTTGGTGCCAACCTTGTTTAATGATGTTGCCTATTTTGGACGACCTCTCGGAAGAATTAAATGGAAAATTAAAAATCGGTAAATTAAATATAGAAAATCCCAATCATCAATTTTTGGCCAGTAAATATCAAGTTCAAAGTATTCCCAATATGAAACTTTTCAAAGATGGAAAAATAATTAAAGAATTCGTTGGTTTAAGGAAAAAAGAAACATTCAAAATAGAATTAGAAGAAGCGTTAAAATAAAATTAAATAATTTAATAATATTTTCTATAAACAAAAATTTTTATCATAATTAAGTAAGGTGTAATAAAATAGTTAAAATATATGACAGAAATAAAAAATAAATATTCTTTAATTATTGTCGGAGCTGGGCCGGCTGGCCTTACTGCTTCAATGTACGCTTCGCGTTATAAAATAGATCATCTGGTTATTGGCCAAGCAGTAGGTGGATTAGCTTTTGAAGCACACAAAATTTGTAACTTTCCTACGGAAGAAGAAATTAGTGGTGTACAATTGATTGGAAAAATACGAAAACATGCAGAGTCGTTAGGTATGAAGATGGTTAATACTGAAGTGACGAAGATTGAAGAAAAGAATAATCAATTTGAAATTACGACCGAGAATAATAAAAGTTTTTTAACTCAAGCTATTTTGTTAGCCACTGGTACAAAACGGCGCAAATTAAATATTAACGAAGATAAATTTATTGGTAAGGGAGTTTCTTATTGTGCTACTTGCGACGCTATGTTTTATCAAAATAAAACAGTAGCAGTAATCGGTGGAGGTGATAGCGCTAATACATCCTCACTTTATTTAGCTAAGATAGCCAAACAGGTTTATCAAATTTATCGAGGCAATAAATTACACGGGGAAACCATTTGGATAGACAAAGTAATACATAATAAAAAGATTAAACTTATTTATAATACAGAAGTTGCTAACTTGGAAGGTAAAGAAAAACTAGAAAGAATTGTTTTGAATGTTCCTTATCAACAAGCGCGAGAAATTAATGTCGATGGACTTTTTATTGAAATTGGTACTATGCCGCGAAAGCAATTAATTAAACAACTATTATTAAAAACAGACCAAGACGGTTTTATTAAAGTAAGTGCGGATCAAAAAACTAGCCGAGTAGGTGTTTGGGCAGCGGGTGATATTACCTCGGCTTCTAATAATTTTCGACAGATTATCACCGCTTGTAGTGAGGGGTCAATTGCCATAGAAAATATTTTTGAATTCTTGCAAAAAACAAACAAAAGCAATCTATGAATATTCTTGAATTAAAAAATCTCAGTATTTTTCTTAGTGGAAAAAAGATTTTAGATAAATTGAATATAAATTTTTCGCAAAATCGTATTTACGCTATTGTTGGATTAAATGGCGCGGGTAAGTCTACCCTTGCGTATACTATTATGGGTTTAAGCGGATATCGAGACATACAAGGAGATATAATTTTTGAAGGGAGATCATTGAAAGATAAAACCATTACTCAACGAGCCAAGAAGGGTATCACACTTGGGTGGCAAGAACCGGCTAGATATGACGGATTGACAATAAAAAAATTTATAATGCTTTCGGCCAAAGAAAAAAATAATAATATTGTATCAAAAGTGCTAACACAAACTGGGCTTAATCCAGTTGATTATTTAAATCGAGCGATAGATAAAACATTAAGCGGAGGAGAAAGGAAAAGAATAGAATTAGCTTCTATTTTGGCGATGAAACCAAAATTAGTCATTTTCGATGAATTAGATTCAGGGATAGACATTTCTTCCTTAAAAAGAATCTTCGATAGTATAAAATTGTTAAAAAGTTATGGCTCTACCATTATATTAATCACGCACAATTTAGAAATAATAAAACAAGCGGGCTATTCATTTTTACTTTGTGGCGGAAAATTAGTGCTAGAAGGAAATATAAACAAAATATATCCTTATTTTAAAAATGAATGTTTTATTTGCGCTCATAAAAATAAACCTAAAAATAAACCTAAAAATAATATAAAATGAGATTTGACGAATTATTAAAATTGTCTAAAGAAGAACCAATCCTAAAAAATAAAAATATTGCCCACCTCGCGATAAATTTAAATAAAATAGTCAGTGAAAATAGCGTTCCGGGGTTACTTTTAGATGTTAAAGAAATGAAAAACGGAGTGAATATAAAGATGACGGTGAGTAAAGACGTTAAAATAAAAGAACCAATTCATTTATGTTTTGGTTTGACTCACGAACAAGCTCTACAAAAGATTAATCTAAATATTCTTGTTAGTAAAAATGCAAAGATTTGTGTTATCGCGCATTGTCTTTTTCCACAAGCAATTAAAGTTAAACATATTATGAAGGCGCGAATAAGGATCAAAGAAAACGCCACATATGTTTATAAAGAAAAACATTTTCATGGCGTTCAAGGTGGTGTTAAAGTTGATGCTAAGACGATAGTTAAGTTAGACAAAAGAGCTATATATAAAAATACTTTTGTGTTGATCGAAGGAAGCGTAGGTAAGCTCAATCTTGATTACAATGTTACTGGTAAAGAAGAAAGTGTCGCCGAATTAATGACCAAAGTGAGTGGAAGCGGGAAAGACATTATTAAGGTAAGAGAGGTAAACAATTTAATCGGCGAAAAAGCTAGGGGTGTATTGAGCTCCAAGATTGCTGTTTGTGATGATGCCAAAGCGGAAGTTTATAATGTGATGAAAGCGACGGCTCCTTATGCGGTGGGACATATTGATTGCCAGGAGATTATCCAAGACAACGGAGAAGCGACTTCTATTCCTATCGTTAAAGTAAATAATTCAAAAGCGCGAATTACTCATGAAACAGCCATTGGAAGCGTCGATCAAAAGCAATTAGAAACGTTGATGGCGCGTGGGTTAAATAGAAACGAAGCTACTAAAGCAATCATTGCCGGCTTGATGAGTTAAATAAATTAAGGAAGCAAACAAATAAAAAAACTTACTAAAGTAAGTTTTTTTGGCTATATTTTTATAGAATTCTTGTTAAATCAAAAAGTTTATTGATTTTGTAATCGGGAATAAAGATTATTTCTTTCTTTTCTCTTTTTAACCAAATTGTTTTCATTAATAAAAATCTTGCTTTTTGTAAATTAATTAATTTATCGTCAATAAAATAACAATTTTCGGGCTTGATTTTTGCTGCGTTGATAAATTCTATATATAATTTTTCGTTCGGTTTGCGAGAGTAATAATCAGCGCTAAAAATTATTGGATTAAAATATTTATTTAAATTATATTTCTTTAATAAATATTTTCCCCAGAATGTTGGAATGTTTGACAAGATTCCCAATAAGTATTCTTTTCTTAGTTTCTTTATTATCTCGAGCATGCTCTTGTCTATTTTTATTAAATTGAGAAATTCTTCTTCTATTTCTTTCGGTACTATCTTCCGGAATTGTTTGTTACTGATTTTTCCAATAGTATATTTTACATAAAGTTCTTTTATTTTTTTATAAGAAATTTTATAACCACGCTTAATTAAAAAAGGATGAAGAATTTTTTTAATGATATGTCCTTCGGAAAAAATAGTTCCCATTAGATCGAAGACAATAATCTTTTTATTCTTATATTGTTTTTGTGTGATCCCAAGGATTTTAGTTAATTCATTTAAGTCATTAATTATATAATCAGCTGGTCTAGTATTCTTGAGGCGGAAAGTATTTTTAAGAATAGTTGTAATTTTCATTTTGTTTGCTCCTCGAATATCTCGTTCCAAGTTATCACCGATCATTATTGTTTCATTAGTTTTACAATTACCCTTTTTTAACGCTAACAAAAACATAGCCGAATGTGGTTTTTCTTTTCCCGCTTCTTCTGAACTAACAATGAAATCAATGTAATCAGTGATAGATAATCTTCTTAATTTTTCGATTTGGATGTCCAGCAATGAGTCGGTAACTAAGCCGACTTTTAAATTATTTTGTTTTAATAATTTTAAAGTTGATTTTGCTTGGGGATATAGTTTAATATGGTTGTAAATGTAGTTCCAATAAATATTAGTTATTTCATTGAGAATACTTGGTTTGATTGGTAATCCTAATAATTCAAATAATTTTTGAAAATATAATAAACGATTATGAGAAGAAGCGCTACCTTTTAATTCTGAGTGGGTTTTTTGTCTGGCAATTAGATAAAATTTATTAAACAAAGGAAAAGAAAGCAAAGGATATTTATTTTTTAAATAATTGAAACTTTTAGTTTCGGCGATCCTAAAAGTTTCTCGTGTATTACAAAGTGTATCGTCTAGGTCAAATAATACTAATTTTATATTTTTTAGTTTGTTAGGCATAGATTATAAAAGATTTTGATTGAGGAAATGTTTTAAAGTTCACATCAAAAAACTTGAAAATTCAATTTGGTGGACCCGAGGAGATTCGAACTCCTGACCTCCACATTGCAAATGTGGCGTTCTAACCAACTGAACTACGGGCCCGCACTTATTCTAATGAGGGGCTTACGAGCCCTCACCTAAGAAACTTAATTATATCTTCGAGTATCCTTTTTATTCTACAATAAATCAATAGTTATTTCAATTATCTTTTTTAATTAGGTATAATAAATAAGTTATTAACTAATAAAAAATGATTATTTTAGGAATAGAAACATCTTGTGATGAAACTGCTGCGTCGCTAATTAAAATTAGCAATAGAGGTGAAAAAGTAGAAGTTTTATCTAATGTAGTTGCGTCGCAAATCCCAATTCATCGTAGATATGGTGGTATTATTCCCGAAGTTGCCGCGCGGGCGCATTTAATTAATGTTTTTCCAGTGATTGAACAAGCGATTTTTTCTAAATTAAGCAACCCTCAACGGCAAATTGATGCGATCGGTGTTACTAATGGTCCAGGGTTAATTACTTCTTTAATAGTGGGTGTAGAAGTAGCTAAAGTGTTAAGCTATACCTGGCAAATACCCTTGGTGCCGATTAATCATTTATTAGCTCATCTTTACGCTAACTTTTTGTCAGAAAAAGACAATCAATGGAAGAAAATTAATTTTCCCGCTCTTTGTTTAGTTGTTTCTGGCGGACACACTAAGTTAATTCTGATGAAAAACAAAGAAAGATTTTTAGAACTTGGTACAACGGTTGATGACGCGGCAGGCGAAGCATTTGATAAAGTGGCGAAACTATTAAATCTTGGTTATCCTGGTGGTCCAATTGTTTCTCGACGCGCGCGTCAAGGCGATAGCCAAGCAATTATTTTTCCTCGCCCAATGATTAAACAAGCAAATTATAACTTTAGTTTTTCTGGATTAAAAACAGCAGTAAAATATCGTGTTGCCAAAGAAAAAAAGATTAACCAACAATTTGTAAATGATATTTGCGCTTCATTTCAGCAAGCAGCGGTCGATGTATTAATTAGCAAAACAATGAGAGCGGTAAAAGGTTTCAAGGTTAACAGTGTCCTTCTGGCGGGCGGAGTAGCGGCTAATCAGCAGTTACGTCAGCAATTAGCTAAACGTATTACACAATTGTCAAAAAAAATTGATTTTTTTGTTCCGCCAATTAAATTATGCACTGATAATGCGCTGATGATTGCCTTGGCTACTTATTTTAAAATAAATAGCAAGCCTTCTTTATTAAAATATCGAACTAATTGGCAAAAAATCAAAGTAGATCCAAATTTAGAAATTAACAAAATAAAAAGAGGTCAATAATTTGCTTATCAACCTCTCTATT
>DAOWAM010000013.1 GCA_030634585.1 bacterium | reverse complement strand
TCGGCGATACCGCGCGGACACCTTATGGAAATCGTTCAGTAACGACAATCAATCAATATGCTCAACAAGACGTTGATTTTTTGTTGAAACAGGACGCAAAAATGGTAGTTATTGCTTGCAATACTGTTTCTGCAGTTGCTTTGAATAACCTAAAAAAGCATTTTTCTTGTCCATTGTTCGATGTGGTTGCTCCGGCAGTTAAACAAGCAGTGGCGATTACTCGTCACAAGAGAATTGGTATTATTGGCACTCGCGCTACAATTAATTCTGCAGTTTATCAACAAGCCCTTGCCAAAATAGACAAACAGATAAAAGTTTTCGCCAAACCATGCCCACTATTGGTTCCCTTAGTGGAAGAAGGTTGGTTAAAGCGACCAATTACTCGAATGATAATTAAAAAATATTTATTTTCATTGAAGCAAGCTCGAATCGATACTTTAATTTTGGCTTGCACTCATTTTCCCTTATTAATGCCCATTATTCAGTCTAAAATCGGACAACAAGTTCGTTTGGTTGATTCGGGTCTGGAAATGGTTCTACAAATTAAGCAATGGTTGATTGCACATCCAGATGTAGAGCAGCAATTAATTAAAGGCAAACAACATCGTTTTTTTGTTTCTGACTTAACACCAAATCTGAAAATAATGACCAACCGTTGGTTAGGGCAACAAATAAAATTAATTAATCATCAGTGGTAAATAATCCGTTATTTAAATGATTAACAAAAAAAAGAAGAAATCTATTATAGAAATGGATAATATTGCTATTGCTAAAATTTTTCAACAAGTCGCCGACTTATTAGAAATTCAAAATGCCAATTCTTTTCGGGTGCGCGCTTATCAGCGCGCCGCTCAAATATTACGATCTTTACCGACAGACTTACGCGTAATTGCGCAAGAAAAAAAGTTAGATAAAATTCCAGGTATTGGTGTTTCCTTGGCGGAGAAAATTAACGAATTATTGACCACGGGTAAATTAAAGGAATTAGCGTATCTGACTAAAAAAACACCTCTTAGCTTAACAAGATTAGGAGAAATCGAGGGTGTGGGACCAAAATTAATCCAATTAGTTTATCGAAAATTTAAAGTAACCGATATAGTTGGCTTGAAAAGAATTGTTCAACAACATCACTTGAGTAGGTTATCTGGCTTTAGTGAAAAAACGGAGTATAATATTTTAGAAGGTATTAAACATTGGCAACATTACCAACAGCGTTTTTTATTGGGAGATGTGGACGATTTGGCCGATTATCTAATTAAACAGTTAAAAAATAGCCAACTTTGCCAACAAGTTATTATGGCCGGTAGTTTTCGTCGGCGTCGGGAAACGGTTGGCGATTTAGGCATTCTGGTTACTTCTCGTCATCCAGTGGCGGTAATGAAACTATTTTGTCAATTACCGATAGTTAAATCAATCATTGTACAAGGAAAGACTAAAACAGCAGTTTTATTGACAGCGGGAATAGAGGTTGACTTACGAGTGGTGTCTAATCAATCTTTTGCTTCCGCTTTATTTTATTTTACTGGATCAAAAGCGCATAATATTCATCTTCGACAACTGGCCGTAGCGAAGAAAATGAAAATTAATGAATACGGCATTTTTTCTTTGATTAAGCACGGTAAACGAACAAAGGAAAAATTAATTTCTGCTCCTAATGAAACAGCAATTTATCGAATATTAGGTTTGTCTTATATCCCGCCCGAATTGCGAGAAGGTCGAGGCGAAATTATGGTTGCCAAACAAAAACAATTACCAAAATTAATTAAATTATCTGATATTAAAGGAGATCTACATTTACACAGTCGTTGGAGCGACGGCACTAATACGGTCGAAGAAATGATTAAACAAGCAATCGCGCAACATTATCAATATTTAGCGATTACTGATCATGCTTCGCCGTTAGGAATAACGCACGGACTAAACGAACAACGAATTAAACAATATTTAAAAATAATTAAACGTTTGCAAAAAAAATACCAATCAAAAATAGCGTTATTATTAGGAATAGAAGTGGATATTTTAGCTAATGGTTCTCTTTATTTGCCAAATAAAATTTTGCAACAATTAGATATTGTTATTGCGTCCGTCCATACAAAATTTAAAATGTCCAAATCGGCGATGACCAAACGAATATTGTTAGCAATAAATAATCCAATGGTTAATATTATTGCTCATCCTACGGGAGTATCAATCAATAGACGAGAACCGTATCCATTAGATTTGGACAAAATTATGTTGGCTTGTCGTCACACGGGAACTATTTTAGAATTAAACTCTTTCCCTAGGCGACTTGATTTAAACGATATCAATTGTCGGCGAGCCAAAGAATTAGGAGTAAAAATTGCCATCAATACCGATGCACACAATATTAGTGGATTATCTTCAATGTGTTATGGAATTGGTCAAGCGCGTCGTGGTTGGTTAGAAAAAAAAGATGTAATTAACACATTTTCCTTAAATAAATTGAAAAAGTTTTTAATAAAACGGATTTAACGGATTGACAAAATTTGTTGAATTTTATAGTATCTAAATAAGTTAAAAGGAGGTTTAGTATGCTCTTTAATATTAAAAATCAGACAATTAAGTTATGTCGCATTAAGGGAATCCAGATTTATACTGACTTGGTTTATTTTATGTTAGTCAGTTTTTTGTCTATCATTTTCGTTCGGCAATCAAATCTTATCTTGAAGACAGGCATTTCTTTTCCATTAGTTGCTTCATCTATACTGACGGCCATTCTTTGTTTTGTCAGTTTATTAATTCATGAATTGGCTCACGCTTTGCGGGCAATTAATATAGGAATATCCGTAAAACGAATCAATTTAGTTTTTTTAAAGCAAGCGATTGATTTGGAAGAATTACCACGTTCGCCAAAAGAAGAGTTTACTGTTGCAATGGCTGGTCCATTGATTAATTTAATCATCGCCATTATTCTGTATGGGGTAATGATTATTTCGGCTAAGTTTGTCCCTGGTTTATATCAGCAACATTTAATTTTATTAACTCTTTTCTATTTAGCGATTGCCAACACCTTAATTGCTTCGTTCAATTTTTTACCTGGCTTTCCTATGGATGGGGGAAGAATGTTGAGATCAGCCATTTGGACTATCAATAAAAATAAGATGAAAGCGACCGAAATAGTTATTTGGACTGGAAGAATAGCAGCTATTTTTATTGTCATGACCATTCTATTGCGTATTCCTAATCTTGCGACGATTATTTTTATGATAGTGGTAGTTCCGTTGATTTTTTATGCTGGTCCAGCTGAATTACGATTATTACAAACAAGAGGAAAACTGGAATTAGCAAAAGTGTCTGATTTTATGAAAACGACGACACAAGATTATCTTGAGTCTTGGCAGACAGAACATTTAAAAGTAGCTATTTATTGTGAGGCTAATGATAGTTTGTGGAGCGCATGGCAAACAATGCGTCAAAAGAAAGTCGGACGAATCTTTGTTAAACAGAGAGGCCAATTAGTTGGTTCAATTTCCATCGTGCAAATTTACAAAGTATGACGTGGCAATACGTAGAGAGTAATAAAAATAAAACAAGAGAGGTGATTAAAATCACCTCTCTTTTTCTTTAATTACGAAACTAAAGAACTATTGACACTCGGTGTCAATAGTTTAGCTCAGCTATAACATAAGAGCGTGTAATTTCTTGATAACCACGCGCTTTTTATTGAATTACTTATATTTTCGGTTGGCATTAACAGATTATTTGTTTTTATAATAAACCAATTTTTTGTTTAACTTCGCGCAAAGTTGCTTGGGCGATTTTTTTTGCTTTTTTCTCACCGTTACTAATTATTTTATTAATATAACCCGGCTTATTGCTTAATCGTTGTCTTTTGTTTTGAAAAGGAGATAGCTGTTCAATAATTATTTCTGCCAAATCAGATTTAAATTGAGCGTAACCTTTGTTCTGATATTGTTGGCAAATCTGGTCGATGGTTTTTTTAGTAAATAAATGATAGATCGACAACAGATTACTAATTCCTGGTTTTTTCTCCCAATCTAATTTAATTTGGTTATCAGAATCAGTAGTAGCTGATTTTATTTTTTGTCGGATGGTTTTTGGCAAATCAGTTAAAGCAAGATAATTAGATTTTCCTAAACTTTTACTCATTTTATCGTTAGGGCGATTAAGGCCCATAATTCTTGATTGCACAGTCAAAATTGGTTTTATTTCGGGAAAAGTTTTACCAAACATCTGATTAAATCGTTTAGCAATCTGGTTAGTTAACTCAATGTGAGGTAGTTGATCTTCACCGACGGGAACTAGATTTGCTTTATAAAGCAAGATATCGGCGGACATCAATACTGGATAGGATAGTAAACCAAGATTGAGATATTGTTGGTGTTGTTGTTTTTTAGATTTGAAAGTAGGAATTCTCTCCAACCAACTTAGCGGAGTGATTGTTCCTAAAATCCAAGCTAATTCTAAATGTTCTGGTAAATGTGATTGAATAATAATTTGACTTTTTTTAGGATTGATTCCTAACGCTAAAAAATCAAGCGCTAATTCTTTAATTTCTTGTCTTTTTTCTTGGGGATTAAAAGGAACAGAGATGGAATGATAATCAACGATAGCAAAAATACAAGGATATTTTTCTTGTAATTCCAACCAATTAATAATTGCTCCCAAATAGTTTCCGATGTGAAGCTGTCCGCTTGGTTGTATTCCGCTAAAAACTAAATTTGACATAAGCCGTTTTAATTTTATTGATAATATTTAAATTTATTTTTGATTATTTATTTAGTCGAACGATAACCAAGCTTTTCTTTTTTGTTCGACTATATATATAACTTTTTATAATAACAGTTAATTTTTTTTCAATTAAACTTAAATTCTTTTTATTTTGTCGTATTAATATTTTTGTTTTTTGCCTAATTTTATTTTTTAATTCATCAATTACTTTTGATTCTAATTCTAATCCACGAGTGGCAATATCAATTTTATGTATTTTATTTAATGTTCGATTTAAAGATATAATAACTACATAGATTCCTGCTTGTGCCAAGTTTCGTCTTTCGGTGATGATGTCTGGCTGAAGAATTTTAGCTTGTCCATATTCTACTACCAAAGTTTGTTGAGCAAGTTTAGTTTTTAGAATTCTGCCTTGTTGTTGATCTAAAGCCAAAGTATCGCCATTACTAAGCATAAAACAATTTTTTCTTGGTATACCCGTTTGGACAGCTAATTTGATGTGTTTAACTTGCATTAAATGTTCTCCGTGTTCTGGAATAAAAAATTTGGGTCGAACTAATTGAATCATCTCTTTCAAATCTTCTTGACAAGCGTGTCCAGAGCTATGGACACCTAATCCTAGCGCTGGTTGATAAATTATTTTTACTCCTAGGTCAATTAAATGATTCATTACTGAACGAACGGCTAACTCATTACCGGGAATCGCTGATGCGGAAAAAATTACCGTATCAGTTGTTTTTATTTTAATCGCATGATATTCACCATTAGCAATTTTAGTCATTGCCGATCTTTCTTCTCCTTGGGTGCCACTGGCCAAAATAACCAATTGTTGATCAGGAATTTGTTTAATTTTAGCTATGTCAACCAATAGATTAGGAGGAATATTCAAATAACCGATTTGTTGCGCTAAAATAATACTTTGATTAATTGAATATCCGGCAACAGCAATCTTTCTTTGATATTTTTGCGCAATATCAATTACTTGTTGAATGCGACTAATTAAAGTAGAAAAGGTGGTAAAAATTATCCGTTGTTGCGTATTAGCGAAAAGTTGATCAATAATACGACCGACTTCGGATTCGGAAATTACTCTACCCGGTTCTTCGGCGTTAGTACTATCAGAAATTAACGCTAACGCGCCGGTAGAACAAAGTTGTTTAATTTTTGCTGTATCAGTTAACTGATTAATTGGATGTTGATCAAATTTAAAATCACCAGTGTGGATAACGGTTCCTAGGGGGGTGTGTACAGCGAAACCAACACTATCGGGAATATTATGACAAACCCAAAAACAATCAATTTTGAAATTACCCAAATTAACAGTTTGATTCTTGTCAGGATTAATAATTTGTACTTTAATTCTTTGTTTATTCTTATTTTCAATTTCAGCAAAGCGGCTTTTAATTAGTTCAGCGGTTAGCTTGGTAGCAAAAATTGGTGGATTTCCAATTTTATCCATTACAAAAGACAACGCGCCAATATGATCTAAATGTCCATGGGTGATTAAAATACCTTTTATTCTTTTTTTGTTTTTTTCTAAATAAGAAATATCAGGTAAAATATATCTTATTCCGGGAAAATCGGGGCCGGGAAAATCAAGACCCAAGTCGATTACAATAATATCTGACCCGAATTCTAAAACCATGCAGTTTTTACCCACTTCTTCTACTCCTCCCAGTGGAATAATTTTTAATTTTGATTTTTTTGTTGAAAAGTTAAGCATAAAAATAAATTAAGTTTTAAAAGTATTCCTTCGACAAGCAACAGTCATGAGCCCGCCGAATGGCGCAGGATAAACCCTTTGATAGAAGTATTAAATAATTATTTAATACTTTTATATTTTAGCAAAAAATATTGAATAAGACAATTATTTATAATTTGGATAATCTATAAACAAAAAAATGGTGGGCGAGGAGGGACTCCAACCCTCACGACCTTGCGGTCATAGCGTTCTGAACGCTACGTGTCTAGCTAATTCCACCACTCGCCCAATATTTGCTTGCCAAATGTTTTATTATTTGCTATATTTATAATATAATTATTAATTAATGAAACTATGAATCTTGAAAGACCTTATACTTCCAAGAAAGAGGCAATGAAGAATCCGGAGATAAAGAAAATTTACCAAGTAGTTGAAGGAAAAATATCAGTTGTTGAAAATAAATTGGCAGAAGCAAAAGAACAGATTGTTAAATTAGAAAATGTAATGAAAGAAACAAAACAAATGATGATTAAAGTAAAAAACATGGGATCTAGAATAGTGGCTGAAGGCGCTAATTTCAAGGGAATAAAAGTTTCTGATGAAGAAAAGAAAAGAACGGCTCAAAGCGTACTGGGAATAGAGGCAAAATATAATGAAATTTTAAAAAGCATTACTGAATTGTCCCATGAAATATCAGTTAAACCAATTGAAAAAAGTTCTTTCGATGAAAATTTTGACAAAATGTTATTGTCTGATTCGGAAGCCGAAGAAGAAGCTAGAAAAAATGAACAAGGGTTTGCAGAACAATCAATAAAAGTGTCACCAGAAAAAGAAAATGGGCAAAATGCTAAAGAAAAAATTGATCAATTGTTAAATCAATTAGATAATCTCGAAAATTTTTCATTAAGAGCGTTGGCCCAAGCGGAAGTAGCGAATCAATCAGTTAAATCTAGTGACGAAGTGGTTAATATTAAATTATCTAACAAAGAACGTGAAATAGAGCAAGAAAGAAAAGACGTTAATGAACAGGCAAGAGAATTAATTAAAGAAATAGGAGAAGTTATAACTTCTGCACCAGAATCGATCAAAGAAAGTATTCAAAAAGAGATTTTTAATTGGCGAATTAATCAAGAAATCAAAGAATTAGAAAAAGAAAATGCAAAAATTACAGTAGCCATTCAACAAGTCAGAAGAAAAGTAGCAGAAGAAAACAGTGCTTTAGAGTTAAAACTTAAACAAGTATATAAACCCACCGTGGGAGAAGTGAGTAGAGAACAAGCAAGTATTGATAGACGAGCAGGGGAACTTATTCCTTTAGTTAAACAGAGTACGGATATTCAACAACAAATTAAACAATTAGAAGCAAAATTAAAAAAATAAAATTATTTAATTTGGCGTTTTGTACTACTGTACCAATCAGCGCTATTATTAAAACGATCACTAGGAATAGACAATTGATTAATGTCTATTCCTTTGATTTTTTTGTTAATTAAATATTGATGTTCGGGTTGATAAAGAAAAATTGCCGGAACTTCATTAGCTAAGATGTTTGCTAAAGCAGAATATTTTTCTGCTTTTATTTGTTCATTAGTAATTTTTCTTCCTTCTTCTAATAGTTGATCAGCTTCGCGATTATTAAAACAAGTTAGATTTAATCCAGGATCTTGTCGTTGTGATGAATGCCAAAAAGAATAAAGATCATCGTTAGCGGTGATAATTCCATAAAGCAATATTTGATATTTTCTTGGTCGGATAATTTCTTTTTGAATATTCTCTTTAGGAATTAGCTCTATCTTGACGTCAATTCCTAGTTGTTGCCAATTTTCTTGGATAATTTCTGCTATTTGTTGATTTTCGGCTTGATCAATTGTAGTGATGGTTAATTCGATTATTTGATCATCTTTTTTTCGATAACCAGTTTCTTGATCTATTTTAAAATTAGCTTGGTCTAACAAATCTCCGGCCAATTGAGAATTAAAAGTATATTTCTTTTCATTAGTTAACTTGTCTTCAGACAATCCTAAATTAAAAGAATTAATTATTTTAGCTTGATTATTAAGCGTTTGACTGACAATTTGTTGTTTATCGACGCCATAAGATAACGCTTGACGGATTTCTTTAATATTTAATAAAGCGTTATTGGCTTGGTTGAAAAATAATCCGACATAATGAGGTAATTGTGTTGGATAAGAACGTAGATATTTAATATTTTCTAATTCGGAATTTAGATAAGATGGCAAAAACGCCAAAGCATCTAAATAATTAGCTTTTAAATCAGAGCTGGCTTGTTCAAAATCAGGATAAAAATAAAAAGTAAGTTCTTTCAAGTAAGGCGGTTGTTGGTAATATTGTTTATTTCTTTCTAAAGTATATGATTTAATTAAACCCAGTACATTTTTAGTTAATGATTTAAATTTCCATGGCCCACTACCAATTGGTCTACTGTTAAAATCAGTTAAATAAAATTGTAAAGAAGGAATATTTTTCCAAATATGTTCTGGGAGAATACCAAAAGTTAATAATGACAAAAAAGGAGCGAACGGTTCGCTTAAAGCAAATTGAACAGTGTAATCGTCTAATTGTTTAACGTCTATTTTTTGCCAACTTGCTTGTAATGGACTTCTAATTTGAGGATCTTTTATTGTTTTAACGGTGAAAACTATGTCGTTAGCGCTGATTGGTTCGCCATCGTGCCAAAAAGTGTTTTGCCGAAGATGAAAAGTATAAGTTTTTTTATCGTCGCTGATTTCGTATTGTTGACAAAGATCTGGAATTAAACGACCATCTTGATATTTCAATAAACCAGAAAAAATAAGACGAGATAAATCAGCGTCTACCGCGTTGATTGATGATAAGACCGGGTTAACAAATTGTGGTAATCCAATTAGCCCCTCACTATATTCTCCGCCTGATGCTGGGACGGAAGCCGTATGGTTAAAATAAAAATTAATCCCTAACAAAAGTAGAGAGATAATTATTATACCGGCAAGAACTTTGATTATTTTCTTCTCACGCCAAGTTAATAATTTAGGGAGATATTTAATCTGTTTCATTGACGGATGTTTTTTAGGGGCTAAATTAATCACTAATTGTTGATCTAAAGTATCCTGATTTTTTGGGGCAAAAAGATTATTTAACCAGTTCTTTATTTTCTTCCAAATAATTACCAATGACATTTATTTAGATAACAAAAGATTAGCGATTCCTATCCCGATAAATAATATTGCTAAAACAATAGTGGCAATATGAAGAAACTTTTGCGCGCCACGCTTAGTTTGATAAGAAGTTTGTCCGCCAAAAGCGGATCCTAAACCAGATCCTTTGTTTTGCAATAAAATACAGATGACTAACAAAATACTGATTACAATTTGTAAAATGTTTACAACAAGAGACATAAAGATGTTATTAATTTGATAAAATTTATTATTAATTAGTTCAATCAAAAAATGTATAGATGAATTATACTTTATTAAACTATCAAAGTAAAAAAAAATTGTCAATTAATAATAAAACAATGTATACTTATAAATAATTATAATTTACATTATGAATTTAACTAAATCAATTTTTATTCCACTCGCTTTTTTTGACTTATTCAATTATCCGCTCACTTTATTAGAGTTATGGCAGTATTTATATCAACCAGAAAAGAATATTTCTTTGTCTGGTTTAGAAAAGTTTTTAGAAGAAAGCGATTATTTACATGGGAAAATAAACAAATACAATGGTTATTATTGCTTATCTGGACGAGAAAAAATACTGGCGATTCGACAGCAACGTTATTCGCTTGATCAACTGAAAATTAAACGAGCTAAATTAATTAGCAAATTATTTATTTATTTGATTCCGTCAATAAAGATGATTGCCGTGGTTAATGATCTAGCTTATTCAAATGCTCCACAAAGTAGCGATATTGATTTATTAATTGTGACGCGTAACAAACAACTTTTCTTTACTCGTTTTTGTTGCATCATCATTTTAAAATTATTAGGTCTGCGTCCGACTAAACGAAATAAACAAAACAAAATTTGTTTAAGTTTCTTTTTAAATGAACGAACGATGAATTTGCAATCAATTACTTTGCCAGTGAAAGGAAAAACTAATTTCTCAATCGGTGATAATGAGGAATTATCAGATATATACCTAATTTATTGGTTGGCGCAGGTCTTGCCAATTTATGGCAAAAAAACCTATACTTCTTTTTGGCAAAGTAATCAATGGATTAAACAATATCTACCTAATTGTTTGCCAACAGAATCTTTGCTATTGAAAAAAATACCCGGTGGCAATAATTTATTTTCTTGGATTGGTTATCTATTTGAACCGTTTTGTCGTTGGATAGAGTTGGTTATTTTACCGACCCAATTAAAGAAATTAGCCAAACAGAAGATCGGTGTTATTATTAATCGGCGGATGATTAAATTACATAGTGATGATCGGCGAGATTATTTTCGACAACAAATAATTGATCGCTTAAATTGGTAATACAGATGGATTGAAATAATTAAATTGTAATAATTAAATGACTTGACAGGTTATTTTATTTTTTT
>DAOWAM010000068.1 GCA_030634585.1 bacterium | reverse complement strand
AGGGTGCTTGTCGGTTTAATTCACCTTGTTCGGAGTATTCTATTATAGCATTAACTAAATATGGTGGATTTAAAGGATTGGTTAAAACAATCAAACGTTTAGTACGTTGTAATCCTTGGAATCATGGTGGAAACGATTTTCCTTAATAAACTAACTTATAAATTAATTTTATGGCACATCTATTTAATGTAATTCTTTATCAACCTATTTTAAATTTATTGGTCTTTATTTACAATATTATTCCCGGACATGACATTGGATTAGCAATTATTGTTTTAACGATTATTATTCGTTTAGCTCTTTATCCATTAACTAATAAATCAATTAAATCCCAAAAAGATTTACAAACTATTCAACCAAAATTAAAAGCGTTACAAGAAAAATATAAAAATGATAAAACAAAATTAGCGTCGGCAACAATGAATTTGTATCGGGAAAATAAAGTTAGTCCGTTTTCTTCTTGTTTGCCCTTATTAATTCAATTTCCTATTTTGATTGCTGTTTATCAAGTTTTGCGGACTGGTTTAGTTTCAAAACAATTACAACTATATTCTTTTGTTGCTAATCCAGGATTCCTTAATCCAATTTCTCTTGGATTTCTAAATCTATCTAAGCCAAATTTAGTTTTAGCGCTAATTACTGGTTTGGCTCAATATTGGCAAGCGCAAACGCTTAGCCAGCAACAACCACCAGCTACTGTCAGAAAAAGTAAGGGTGCCAAAGACGAAAATATGATGGCAGTAATGAATAAACAAATGAAATACATGATGCCAATTTTTACTGTTTTAATTGGTATTTCTCTTCCTAGTGGATTAATGCTTTATTGGTTGTTTGGTCTTATCTTAACCATTGCTCAACAAAAATATATTTTTAAAAATAAAAAAAATACCCAAGACAATGTAATCGAAGGAAAGGTTTTAAATAAATAATCTTTTGATAGACTGGGCATGATTTATCAATATATAAATTATCATTCTGCCAAATAATCATTACACAATAAGTTTAGTATGTGCTCAAGATAAGTTTACTAAAATCTTAGACAAACTTGTGCGAACAGGTTTTAATAGATTTATGACACAAAAGGTAAATAAAAAAAATCGGTTAATTAACCGATTTTCGTTGTAAAAAATAAGATAAAATCCAGATTTTAAAATAAACGACGACGACCAACAATTATTTTTAGTTTTTGAGAAGCAATTTCAATATCCAAAGGCGTCTTAATCGTTTTGTAATTATCAATTAATACAGGAATGAATTTATTGGGTTTATTAGCTTCAATTTTTAGTTTATTAAGATAAAAAAGACTATCGAATTGAGATTTTTTATTGTCTATTAGGGACCACAAGCTGTTTGATTGACCAGATAAAATTACTTCTAGTTGTTGATCTTGTGGACAACAAATCAAGGAGGATGGAAAACTTTGCTGATCAAAATTTTTTAAGCAAGCCAAATTATAAATATTAATTTGTTTAATTTTTTTATCAGGAATAATCTGACAAGAATTATTACTAGTGATTATAATTCGATGATCAGATATTTGTAAATTAGAAAGAAAATATTGATTATTAACCTTACCTAAATCGATTGTTTTAATTAAACGATTGGCTAAAGTATCAACGGCAAAATCATTAGTAGGAATTCCTAAAATGGGAGCTAAACTACTGTTAGAAAAAATAGGAATAAATCCCAATGGAATTTTACTGCCAGCCAAGGCGCTAGCCGCCTGACTAACTAATTTGTCTCCACCGATGACTACCACCGTGTCGATTTCTTTACTATTAATATTGTCTTGGATAATTTCTTTGGTATTTTTTAAGATATTTAGATGAACTGAGGGACCACTGATTCCAAAAGAGGCTATTTTTGTTTCAATTCCACTCAATAAACGTTCATACTTTTTATTGACCAAAAAAGTATCGTATAAATAAAAATACATAATTATATTTAATTATTTTAATGTACGATTAGTAAATAATTAAAATTTAACAAAACGGGTTATTAATAAAAACAAAATTTGTATTCTATTCAATCTCCGCTTGTTCGTTAATTTGTTTTTCATCTGATCGTCCCATTTTACATTGACCATTGAAAATAGCGCCGTCTTCAATAATTAAGTGTTGTGCGACAATGTCGCCAGTAATTCTGGCGTTGTTGGCTAAATGAATAGTTCCCTTACTCTTTAGGTTCCCCTGTACTTGACCAGCTAAATAAATATTCTCTGCTGTAATTGACGCTTTAACCAAAGCGTCCTTTTCAATGCGGATATCATTCTTTGTTTTTAATGTTCCATCGACCTCACCTTTAATAATGATATTTCCTTCACTATCAAAATTACCTTTTACTTTAACCGAAGCGCCAATAATTGTTTCAGTGTTACCATCATCGGAAGTTGTTTTTTCCTTGAACATAAATTTATTATTTAATGATTATTAAGTATGTATTAGTTTATTAAAAATTTAATAATTTAGCAAGAAAAATTTTACCAAAAATTAAGATAAAAGTGGCCGAACTAAATTCGGCCACATAGATTGATTGCGTATTTTCATTAATAAAATATTAAAGATAACCAGGAGTAATATTAGCAATATCATTTTCTGTAATTTGGCTGTATCTTTCGGGGATTTCCAAGACGCTACAATTATACACAAAAACTTTACCAATAATGGTTCCACTTTTTAACCTAATATCTACTATTTGATAACCCATTCCAGTTTCAGGTATCTCTAAAATTTTATTGATCCATTTCTTTTTCTTTAATACTAACGTCATTTCAAAATACCTCCTTTTTAAATTGCTTAAATTATATTAATAAGTTAAATAGAAGTCAAGGTTAAAAAATGATAAATCAAGAAATTGACAGAACAAAAATAATTAAGTATAGTTTACGTATTATCAATTAAAATTAAAGTTATGATGGAAGAAATTAATCAAGAACAAAAAGAACAACAATTTAAGAAAAACATTCACAAGTTTTTTATAATCGTTGTTACCATTCTATTATTAATGATTATTTTGTTTGTTTTTGATCAACAGACACAATGGTTGTCACAGCGCGCGGATCAATTAATTAGTTATATTGTTGGAAAGTAAAAGAGAAGGTTTTTCATTAGAAATAAGCCTCTGTAGCTCAATGGATAGAGCAAGGGACTCCTAAGCCCGAGATGTAGGTTCGATTCCTATCAGAGGCGTTGATATTTAAGATGTATTATCGGTGAATATCTAATAGTCGTTTGTTTCTTAGGTGAGGGCAATAAGCCCCACGTTTAGAATAAGTGAGGGGGCCCGTAATATAGTGGTAATATACCGCATTCGCATTGCGGAGACGCGAGTTCGATTCTCGCCGGGTCCACCATTTGACAATTCTCTCTCCCTATTTTATAGTTTCTTTAACGGTGTTAATAATTTAAAGGGGCCCATAGTATAGTGGTAAAACACCTCCATGGCATGGAGGAATCGGGGGTTCGACTCCCCCTGGGTCCACCAAATTAATAATATAAAAATTGTTTGATTAATAATTTTCTAAATTTATACTTAATTATGAAAGATTGTACATTTTGTAAAATTTACGCAAGTAAGCAAGGAATAATTGATGAAAATGAATATTTTTTTGCTCAATTTGATAGGTTCCCGGTTACCCCTGGACATACAGAAGTTATCCCAAAAAGACACGTAGCTTCTCTTTTTGATCTGACCGAAAATGAATGGACAAATCTTAAGCCCGCAATT
>DAOWAM010000074.1 GCA_030634585.1 bacterium | reverse complement strand
TGATAAGATATAAATGAAATAAATTAATAATTTAATAATAAATTTATGAATAAAGAAAAAATGCCGAAGTCTGAACCAAATGTATCTGAAAAAAAGCAAAGAGAACAATTAAAACAAACCATCATTCAGCTTAAGGAAACAGAAGAAAAAGTCAAAAACATTCGGGAACAATTAAGTAAAACAGAAAAAGAAATAAAAGAATTGCTTAATAAAAAAGCGCGATTAGAAGACAAAGGAGTTCCTTTGGCCGAAAAAAGAGCAGCACAATTGATCGAACAATTAAATCAAGAATACGAAGGAAAATTGAAAGGGTATTTTTTAGGGAGTAAAGAGATTCAAAATGCTTTCGTCGTTCATTATCGAGGTGGAACAAAAGAATCACTGATCGCAGATTATCTTCCTGAATTACCTTTACCTAAAAAAGAAAAAATTAGTGAAACAGTAGAAATTTTCAGAGAATTAGGTATTACTAAATGGGCGTTAGTTAGAATGATCTCTCAAGATAAAGATGATCGAACAATTAATATTAATTGGCTAAACGAACATTTTAAGATTGATCCAAAGGATAGATTTAAACCCATAAGTGAACAAACAAAATTAGTTTCTTCGAATGGTTCGTTGTTTATGGAGTCATTCGAAAAGAATATAGAAGTAATAAAAAAAGAGCCACTGTCAGATAAATGGGCGATTGTTGCTTTAGAATATGCCGAAGATTCAGCAATGACTGACAAAACAGATCAACAACAAATAGAATTAATTAGAAAAATAAATCATGCAGAAAAGTTAAACATTTTTACCTTATCAGCAGGTGATAGTCTTTATACATTAGTAGCGACTTATTTAGCAATAGGACATGATACTTGTTTAGATCCCCGTATTTATTTACGGACTGCTTCTTATTTTGAAAAGACCCATAAGTGTAATATGAAGTATAATGATAAACATATCGTGAATTATAATGTGCAAATCAGCTGTTTTGATAAAAATGGCATTAGTATTATTCAAGCATCTTTAGACGATAAAGATATTGGTCGTGTTTTGGCTATTGAATAAATAAAACCTTATCTTGCAATTAATTTATCTTGCATAGAAAATAGTGTCTGTCGTGTTCTTTTGGAACGAGATTGATGGCCATGTATGTCAATAGTATGTAATTGTATGTAAATGACATGTTGTTGATCAGATTTAATAATAAAAGAAAACACTAAATTTATATTTGGTGTTTTTTGTTTGTCAGTCGGAATTTGATTTTTGTTAAATTTAATAATTTGCTATAATTACAAGTGAGAGAGAAACACAAAAATGAATCTTTGTATTTAAATTGAACGAAGCAATCTCAAAGCTCCGAACGAAACGGGGGACTCTTATAACAAATCATTAGTAAAATAATCAAAACATATGGTCAAAGTAATTACTGTTGGCGGAGCAGTTCGCGATATCACTTTTTATTTAGAAGAGGGAAAAGTTATTTCTAATCGACGCAAGTCGATTTATTCAAAGTTATTAGCCATTCCCTTGGGAAAGAAAGTTTATCTGCGACAAGCATATTTTTCCTGTGGCGGGGGAGCGACTAATGTTGCGGTTAGTTTAGCTAATTTAGGAATATCGGTGGCGCCAATTATTAGAGTTGGTCAAGACCCACGAGGACAAATAATCATTGACGACTTGAAAAAGAAAGGAATACTAACTAAATTAATTCAAACTGATCGACAATTATCAACCGGTCTTTCTTTTGTTATTTATCCACCACAACGATTAAAACAAGATCGAACCATTTTATCTTATCGGGGAGCAAACGATGAATTAAAAATTAATCAGCAAACATTAAAGCAAATTAAATATCAATGGATTTATTTAAGTTCATTATCAGGGAAAAAATGGACAAATATTTTAAAGCAAATCATGGATCTTAAATTAAAGCATCCGTTGATAAAAATAGCTTGGAATCCAGGATCCAATCAATTAAAAGAAAAAAAGAAATTAAATAAGTTTTTATCAATTACGGATGTTCTATTACTAAATAAAGAAGAAGCCAGTGAATTAATTGGCACTAAATTATCAGTGAACAATTTATCAAAAAGAATAGTTAATTTAGGACCAAAGATAGTAGTAATAACCCAGGGCAAATTTGGCGCGAATGTTTATAATGGACAACAAAACTTACATCAATCTATTTCTCAACATCGGCTAGTTGATGCTACTGGTGCAGGTGACGCTTTTGGCGCTGGTTTTGTCGCTGGTTTGATTCTTTTTGACGATTTAAAAAAAGCGCTTGATTTGGCAATTCGAAATAGCGGTTCGGTGGTTAGTAAAATAGGGGCGCAACAAGGATTATTAAATAGGAAAATATTAAAAAAATATAATTAATTTCTTTTTATGAAAACATTAATTGAAATCTCGGCTAGACATATTCATTTATCAGCTCGGCATTTGACTAAATTATTTGGTAAAAATTATCAATTAAAATCAATACGATCTTTATCGCAGCCAAATCAATTTGTCAGTCAGGCAATGTTGACAATTAAAACATCGAAATTAACTATAAAAAAAGTACGTATTTTAGGGCCACTTCGTCGACAAACGCAGGTGGAAATTTCTCGCAGTGATGCTTATCGTTTAGGTATAAATCCTCCTTTACGTATTTCTGGTGATTTGAAAGGTTCAGCCAGCGTTATTTTAATTGGACCAAAAGGGAAAATAAGATTATCGGAAGGGGTAATTGTGGCACAACGACATTTACATATTACTTCTCAACAAGCTAATCAAATGGGAATCAATCGACGACGTTTTATTTCTATTCAAATAACTGGTCCGCGCGCTTTGATCTTTCAGCGAGTAAGTGTGAGAATCTCAAAACAATTTTCTTTAGTTTGTCATTTAGACACCGATGAGGGAAACTCAGCAGGAATCAATCGACGAGGGCATGGAAAGATTATTTTAAAATAAATTATGAAATTAAATAAACAATTTTGGGGAGCAGTAGCGATTTTGGTGGGTACGGTAATTGGCGCTGGTATTTTTGGTTTGCCTTATGCTATTTCACGGATTGGCTTTATCCCAGGAATATTTTATTTATTATTATTAGCTGGTATTGTTTTGGTTGTTAATTTTTGTTTTACCGAAGTTGTTTTAAGAACCAATGGACATTATCAAATGGCGGGTTATGCTAAAAAATATTTAGGTAATTGGGGAAAAATCTTATTAACACTGTCTTTAATTTTGGGGATTTATAGCGCATCGGCTGCCTATTTGGCAGGCATAGGAATATTCTTATTTAATATTTTTCAGCCGGTAATTGGTGGATCATTAATAATTTATAGTGTTCTTTTTTGGATAATTATAAGTATCTTG
>DAOWAM010000051.1 GCA_030634585.1 bacterium | reverse complement strand
TAACTTGCGAGCGTAATCAATATTATTTTCCAGAAAAACAAATCACGGTTCAAGGTTCAAAGGAAAAAATAGTTAAACGCGATCTGCCTTTAGTTAAAAAATAAATCCTCAACTATTGGTGTCGGACGCCAATAGTTAGATAGGAATGAATTGAGCTATTTCTTTTGGTATGTTAAACTAGAATAGTCGAAACTTAATCAATTCTTTAATTTATTAAAACTATGATTAAAAAAATTCTTTTTATTGTCCTGATTATTTCTCTATTTTATTTACCATTTATTATTCAAGCATCGGCTATTCCAACTGTTATATCAGAAACAGAAACAGAAACAGAAGCAGAAACAGAGTCAGTCATTGAACAGATTTATTCACCCCATTTACTCCCTGGACAACCATTATATTTTTTAAAAGGTTGGTGGGAGAAAATACGTTTATTTTTAATTTCTGATCCCATTGGCAAAATTAATTACTCAATTAATTTAATTAGAGCTAGATTAGCTGAAAGTAAAACATTATTAGAACAGCAAAAAATTACTCAGGCGGAAGCAAATAATGAACGTTATCAATTTCAGATTAATAAAACATTAGAACAAATTACGCAACTTAAATCTGATAGTCAACAGACCGATCGGCTAAATGCAGAAGTAGCCGAAGAAACAATAAGACACCAGGAAGTACTAATGGATGTCTATGGTAAAGTTCCCGAAGTAGCCAAACAGGGAGTCCTTAACACAATTAATAGGAGTGAACAAGGTTATCAACAAGCGACCAATTCGATTGACTCAGCAGAAATAAAAGAAAATTTAACAAAACAAATAACACAAATTAAAAGTAAATTACAATTGTTTTTACAGAATGCAGGGATTCAATCGCGTCAGCAAATTAAAAAGGGATTAGGTGTTTTAGAAAAAGAAACTACCCAAGGCTTGGAAAATCTAGGAATAATCGAAGATTAACAATAATTTATTTTTCTTTTTTCGTAAATCAAAAAAACCATGAATGAAGATCAATGGGAAAATTTAGTATTCAGAATTAATAAAAGATTTGGTATCGAACAACAACAAACAGAAGAATTTATTATTGATGAATTGCCTAACGGAAAAAATGTTGTTGGTCAACGACAAATTGTTGAGTTTTCTGGATTAAATGGGGCGATGCGATTAATTAGAGAGACAAGGCCGAAAGTTTTAGAAAAAAAGGCTTTTTATTCTAGAAGAATGGGTGCTACCGCGGTAGAAAAATATGTTTATTCGGAAGATGAAACAGTCTCTGCCATAAAAGCAGAACAAAAAGATACGCAGGGTAATTGGCAAAGAATCAGTCTACAGAATACAGCATTTTAATTGAATGAATAAATAATTAATTATTTATTATGCGACAAGAACAAAGTTCCGTACCCAAATCTTTTCATGCACACAATGTAGTATTGGGACGACAAAAAAGAGTTATTTGGTTAGTTGTTATTTTTTCTATAATTATTATTGGGGGATTATTTTTTTATTTTAGTCCGATTAGTAATAAATTTTTTCCAAATAAATTAAATAAACAATATCAACAGCAACTACAACAAGTTTGTCAACAATTTTGTCCTAATGGTGATTGGCTGATGTTAATTTCTTCAGTTCAACAAGCTGATACGATAACAAAACAACAACAAATTAAACAACAAATTAAACAATTGAAAGATAAGCTCCTTGTTTTACGAGTGTCTAAACAATACCAAGAATTACATCTAAATTTAGTTATTGTTTTATCTTTGTTAGAACAAGGGTTAAACAATGATTCAGATAAAATAATCGTTGCTGAGAAACAATTACAGCAACTATTAAATAATTATTTCTGGTTAACACCAATTAAAACTAAATGAAAAAATTATTACTCAGAATTTTTAATCGACGTTATTTGACTATTTTATTGCCAATCTTTTTTTTATTATCTGCTTGGCTATTTTTTGTTTTAAATACGCCAGTTAATTTAATAATTGTTTTATTAACAATTATTGTTTTTTTTGTAACAATTTATTCAATTGTTGGTAAACACATTATTCATTATTGGCCACTTTGTTTATTGTTTATTTTAGGCATCGGCAGTTTTTTTCTTTTCTCTCTTTTCTTATTTAGTTGGTTGGCCAAATTAACATTACTGTTAGTGTTCTTTTTATTGATTATGGTTGGATTAGGAAATCTCGAACATTTGCTTTGGCGTCCGCGTTTTTATCAAATTGGATCTTTAGAACAAAGTATTAATTTGCTAATTTTCATTACTTTATTTTGTTTGACTTCTAGCTTTTACGCTTTAAATATTTTTCTTAATTTCCCTTGGCTTTTCTTTATTATTGGGTTAGCCGGTTATTTACTTTTGGCCAATTTTACAGTCAATCAAGTTAATCAAATTAGTAAAAATAAAAAAAAATCACTTTATTATATTATTATTATTGATTTAATAATTTTAGAATTTTTTATTGTTGGTCGATATTTACCAATTGTTTATTATACCATCGGTTTATTATTGTCTTTTAGTTGGTATCTATTAACTACCATTAGCCAGGATTATCTTATTGAACAATTTAATTTTAAGTTAGTTAAACGACGAACAATAGTCATTTTAGTGATAATGTTGTTAATTTTATTAACTGCTCGTTGGAAATAATTAATTAAATAAGAATATGAATAATTTAAGTAGGCAAAAAAAGGATGAACAAATTGAAGAACTCTATCAGGATGAACAATATGATCATTTACAACAACCCGTTCGTTTAGGGAGAGGGGTGGTGGTTACCAGTATTATTTTAGCGATCATTTTTGGCATTTTAGCTGGTTTTGGCGGCGGATTGGTTGTACTGAGCATTAGAAAAATTCCTTTATTAAATATTTCTTTGGATGATTATTTACCCCAGCGAAAAATTGTCGTTGAAACGCCTCTTTCAGCAAAGTCAGATAAGCAAACTAATTTAATTTCGGCGAGCTATGAAGAAGTTATTGGTAAGCTACAGCGACAAAGCGTTACTGTCTATTCATTAAAACAACAACCGATCAGACCATTTATTAGTCAGTTTTATGTAGCCAAGCAGGCGTTGGGACAAGGAGTAATTATTTCTGCTGATGGTTGGTTAATTACTAATTCTGCCGTTTTATCAAAATTAAATCCGGAGAATTATTTAGTGATTACTGCCGATCAACAAGGTCATTTGGTAGAAAAAATAATTAGTGATCCGGCTACATCTTTAATTTTTATGAAATTAAGAAATGTTAGTGGTTTGCCTCCAGCACAATTTGCCAATGACAGTAAATCATCCCTAGGGCAAACAGTTCTATTGATGAATGCAGAAGGACAAATCAAAACGGCTAATTTAGTTAAACAGTCTTGGCAAGATAATTATCAATCAGACGATTTGATTCATTCGTCTGATTATTTTTTTGATTTTGCGTTACTAGATCAAATAATTACCAGTGATTATATAGGAAGTCCAGTGATTAATTTATCGGGTGCGGTAATTGGTGCGGTGGTTCGTTTACCCAATAAAACAATCGCTGTTTGTCCAATTGAACAATTTAACCAAATCTTGATAGAAGTATTAGGTCAACAAACAATCACTCGTCCTTATTTGGGTATAGAGTATTTGGAACTTTCAGAATTGACTGGAATGACTGATGCGGAATTAGTTAACTATCAACGAGGTGCGTTGCTTTATGGTCATCCAACAGTCAATAGTCCGGCAGGGAAGGCCGGTTTATCTAACCGCGACATTATTATTAAAATAGATAAAGATATTGTTGACCAAACTAATTCTTTAACTAAATTAATTCAACAACATCAGCCAGGAGACGAATTAATGATTATTTATCTTCGCGATGGCGAAGAAAGAAATGAAACAGTCATTTTAGAAACAAATAAATAGAAATTATTTATTCAATTCTGAGCAAGATTTGTCCAGGTTTGAGTAAGTAATATAATCAATACAAATTAATTCTTTTTTGAAAAAGAAGTTATCCACTGTTCTCTTTTGAAAAAATAATTAAATCGAGCTATTATAGATAGGAAGGGAAATTATTTTTTTATGGTAAATACCATTTTAAATTATCAGAAAAAAATTAAATATCATATTAACCAAATATGGCCGATGTTTGGTGTTTTTACAACTTTATTAATTTCATCGAATACTCTGTATTAAATTAAATTGCAGAGATTTTTTATTTATTTTATTAATTAACTAAAAGATTATGACAAAATCAAAAAGAATTCTAATTTCTTTCTTTGCGTTTACTCTAGTTCTTTCCGCTTTTAGCGGATTTGTACCGCCAGCACAAGCTGCGGTTCCTTATATTTCCGAGGTTTATTATATGAACCCGACAACAATAGTAGTTAGTTTTACCGAAGAAATGGATACCAGCACAGTAACTACGGCTGACTTTGAAATCAAAACGGAAATATCTGGTGATATCGAAACCGTTAGTAGTGTTACTGCGGTTAGTAATCAGGAGTTTAAGGTAATCGCTTCTCAGGCCAAAATTAGTCCTTCTTATGGGGATTATCTTAAAGTAGTGGGATCGGTTAATAGTAACGTTGGTGGTGATGCGATGACTGATAATTATCCTTGG
>DAOWAM010000011.1 GCA_030634585.1 bacterium | reverse complement strand
TAAACATCTTCAACAAGCTTTTGAATGAGAAGTAACTTCTCTTCAAAAGATAAATTGTTCTGCTCGTTTTCACTAGCTGACAGATTCTTTTCAAAATAGTTTATCATAAAATTAATTTTATATTAATAAATTATTTAAAATTAAATCCCAAATTATTGTGTCATTTTGTAAAAAATGGCTCGGGGATAGGGATTCGAACCCCAATTCGCAGATCCAGAATCTGCTGTCCTACCATTAGACGATCCCCGAACGATTAATGATTCTTTTTGATTTGTATTTCTTTTGTAAAATCGTTATCAATTTATATGTTGCAAACGACATCCAAACTATTTCTAATACTAAAAAAGGAATACTTTTTAATACGTAGGCATAATAAATCAATAGTCCACTACCGATAATGTTAAAAACATTATAAAAAATAGTTTCTTGTGTAAATTTATTAAATAAATCTAAAACAAAAGCAATTAATAAAAATAGCATTCCTATTGTTCCGATGATTAATGTTAGATTAATTATCATAATTTAAATTATTTATTTCCTGGTTCTGAATCATCTCTAATATATTCCAAAATGGCTAATTCCAACGGAATTTGTGACAAAATAGCGTATTTTACTTTTTGTTGACTTTGAATAATTAGTTCAAATAAACGTAAGATATCCTCTAAATTAGTTTGCTGATTAATTTCTCGCATTACTTCTTCTACTTTTTTATCTAAAGTTAAGGTAAACTTATTTAAATTTGAATTTACTTTTACTAATAACATTTTTCGTAAAAACTCTAGCCAATCCTGACTAAATTGAACTAAGTCAATCCCCTGTTCTACAAATTGATTGATTAATTCTAGACTACTTGCTCTGTCCTGACTAATCACTCGTTTAGTCAAATCAGCTACTAAATTAAATTGTGAACGTGGAATTACTAATTCTGCTTGTTCTAAACTAATTTTTTTATCATCTAACACTAAAACCTCTCCCAATAAAGTTTGCGCGTCTCGAACGCATCCTTCCGATTGACGAGCAATTGATTCTAAAACTCGTTGATCGATCTCTTTTATTCCTTCTTTTCGCGCAATTTTATCTAACAATTTAACAATCTCGGCTTGTTCAACTTTCTTAAAATTAAAATGTTGGCAACGAGAAATAATTGTTTCTGGCAATTTGTGAGGTTCTGTTGTTGCTAAAATAAAAACGGCATATTCCGGCGGTTCTTCTAATGTTTTTAATAAAGCGTTAAATGCCGGCGTAGTTAACATGTGCGCTTCATCAATAATAAACACTTTATAGTGTCCTCCGCTGGGTTTAAACCTAACCTGTTCTTTCAATTCTCTAATATCATTAATCCCGCGAGTAGAAGCAGCATCGATCTCTACTAAATCCAGATTGGTTCCAGCAGTAATTGATTGACAAGAATTACATTGATTGCATGGTTCACTTCCTTTGCTTGCCTGGCAATTAATCGCTTTAGCAAAAATTCGCGCGATGCTTGTTTTACCTAAACCGCGTGGACCAGAAAAAAGATAAGCATGGGCAATTTTTCCCAGCTTAATTTCATTTTGTAAAGTTTGTGTAATTTGTGATTGTCCAATAATCTCAGCAAAAGTTTGTGGACGATATTTTCGATATAATACTAATGACATAAAATAAACTTTTAATAAGAACTTTTAACAAGTTGACTCTCTTATTTTATTTGTCTTCCTTTTTATTTTCCTTTTCAACTTTTTCACCGCTTTCATCTTTCTCACTTTTTATGTTTCTTTTATTTTCTTCTTCGTCGTCATCATCATCGTCATAGTCTTCCAATAAATCCGATAAATCAAGTTTGCCACCAACCTTACTTCTTTCTTTTATTTCTGCTTCAACAACTTTTCTATCTCGCCCATATTTTAAACGGGATAATTGTCTTATTTTTTCTGCCAACACCATATCTTTAGGTGGCAAATTAATTAAAGAAGCAGTTTCATCCGGACTAATAGTTTGAATATTGAAAGGTGTCGCTGATTGATTATCAATCAATAATTTAATAAAAGAATTATATTTTTCAACATTATTTAAATCATACTGATTAAAAACTGGTGCCATTTCTTTGGCTAAAAATTCAGCATCTTCCACACCGACTCGAAAAGACATAATTGTTCCCACATTACCAAAAATTGCGTCGCGGGTTTGTGTATTATTGTCTTTAACTAACTGACTAATATATTGATGGGCAACAATTAAATTAAGACGATATTTTCGCGCTTCTGCTAAAATAGTATTAATACTTTCGGTAATAAAGTTTTGAAACTCGTCAATATAAAGATAAAAATCATTTCGTTTATCTTCTGGTAAGTCAGTACGCGATAATGCGGCCACTAGAATTTTACCAATAATAATCAAACCTAATAAATAAGCGTTGATATCACCTATCTTTCCTTTAGATAAATTGACTAACAAAATCTTTTTATCATCCATTGCCTGTCGAATATTGAAAGCACTTTTTTGCTGACCAATAATCGGTCGCATTAAATCGTTAGCAACAAACTGAGTTAATTTACTAGTGATATAAGGAACCATATTGGCCAACGCTGCTTCACCACCCGCTTTTTCCGCTTGTTTACTCCAAAAATCATTAACTATTTGATTATTTGAATGTTCAATTTTAAAATGTCTGAAATCTTCATCTGCCAAAACACGAGACACCTCCATTAAGGTTGAGCCAGATTCTGGATGTTCCATAATTAATAATAAAGCGTTACGCATATATTGTTCAAACATTGGCCCCCCTGTTTGTCGTAAATCATAAAGTTTATCCATAATATTAATCATCTCATTGATTAACATTGTCTTTTGCTCCGGATATTTAGGATCATATTCTAATAAATTAAGACCTAGCGGTCGTTCCAAATCAGCAGGATTAAAATAAATTACATCTTCCGCTCGTTCCTTAGGAATAAAAGGAAGTATATATTCTTCGATCAAATCACCATGTGGATCAACTAAACAAACTCCTCGTCCAGCTAAAATATCTTGAACTGCCATCGCGCTCATTGCCCAAGACTTACCAGTTCCGGTTTTACCAATCATATAAAAATGTCTTCGTCGATCAGATTGTTTAATACGAATTAATGTTTCTTTGTCCCGATAAATATTTTTACCTAAAATTAACCCTTCGGTAGAAATATTCAACGGTGGGGGCGATTTTTTAAATAGTAACCAATCGATATTAGGAATATTGGTAGTCGACAAAGGAAAATGATATAAAGTAGTTAATTCTTCAGTGTTTAAAACATATCCAATTGACGAATCATAACAACGATAAATAAAATCTTCGATTACCTTTTTTGCTTTATTCAATTTGACTGCCTTGAACCCATTACCATATTGATATTTAGAAAATTGAGAAAAAGAATTAATGATATTATCTAAATATTGTTGCGCTAAAATATCATTCTGTGCAGAAACAACGATTCTAATATTAACATCTAAACCTGCTTTAGATGTTTTTTCTTCTAGCGCTTTAATTGTTTCTTGTTCCATCGGAGAAAGTTGATGTGTCTTAGGTGTCTGATTTAGGTTTTCTTGACTTTTAGTTTGGGTTGCTTCTTTAACTGATTTAAAAATACTGGTAAAAATATTTTTACCACCAACCTCAGCTATTGCTTCAGATAATTTTTTCCCTTGTTGCATGGCCGAAGCAACGCGCGCTGGATATTGATGCCATTCACCACGAGAAGAGCCAGCCACAATTTGAATTGCCGCGCCATTACCAGCTTGTATTTTGGTCAAAGAACTCAATATTGCGTTTAAAAAATCATTATTGCTTTTAAGATAAGTATTAACCGGAAAAATATATTTCTTTAATAATCCCAAATAAGCGGCTTTATTAACTCCTTGAGAAACAAAAATATTATAATCATTTACTGATTCAATTTGGGCAGCTGGAAATTGAGCGTGAATTTGTTCTTCGGTAAATTGTTGCAAATATTTAGGCACCACCACATAAAAACAGATTTTTCCTTGTTGGTTTAATACTATTTCAAAAGAAAAATAATCCGTTCTTCCTAATAACTTAGCACGCCAACCATGTTGCGCTTTTAGTCCCCCCAAATTCTCCAACAGGGTTTCCATTGGTGCCAACTGTTCTTTTAATTCTTTCTTTTGTTGTTGTTCATCCTTGTCGCCCAACACTTTAGGAACAGTAATTGATAAAACTACTTTTTGAAAACTGGACGAGATACTAACAATTCTTCTTAAAATACGCTTGGTAATAGAAATAATGATTATAAAAACAATAAAAAAGAGAATAATAAATAATCCTATTTTAATAAATGGATTAGATAGCCAATCGAGAGAAATAATAAATTGGCCGATAATAATTTCGTTGGGCAACATAAAAATAAATTACCTGATTAATTAATAATAGCTTTGTTTAAAGTACTCTTCCCCGACCACTAGAGACTTGTTTGTCTTGTTTATTAGTTATTTTCGCTTTTATTTTTTTTGTTTGATATCGCTTAATCGCTTCCCGCGCGGTAATACCAAAAACACCACAGCAAATTTCGATTCCGGAATTAACTAAAAAATCAAAGGAATTAGCTTGAATATTACCAGTAATTATTATCTGTGGAGATTGATTGGTAACCAAATAAACAGCTTCTAGATTATCCGTGGTTGTTTTTTTATTTTTGATCACTCGTATTCTATTATTGTCCAAATTGACAAACAAAAAATATTTACTTTCTTTAAAACTAGAAGATAACAATGAATCTAAATTGTTTTGTTCAGTAGTTAAACAAACAATCATTTTTTTATGAGTTATAAATAAAATAATTCGTTAATCAATGAAACAAACCTTATTTATTTTTTTGATCGGATAAATTAATAATCTTATCTGTTTTAATTTTCGCTTCTTGCTCTAAAAAGAAACGATTGACACCAGGAATAGTAGCTAACCATTTTTTGATTAAATCTACTATTTTCTTAAAATTAATCTTCGCTGATTTAATTATTTTTTCTATTTTACTAGCCGTCTCTTCACCTTTTTCTTTAAATCTGATTTGTTCATCTTTAGATAAAGATAAATACAAATTATCTAATCCGTCGGAAAGGATTGATTCAATTTGTTGACGAGTTGTACTCTTAATTATCGGCTTTACCTCAGGTAAAACTGTTTTTTTTGTCGATGGCGGAGTAATTGTTATTTGGGGTGTTTCTTCTTCTTTGAGAGGTTGTTCCCATGGGCGTTCTTTTTCCACTCTTGTTTCCGTTTTTGATTGCCCAGGACTAAATTCTGGCTTTTTCCCTTCTACTACACGATGAATATTTTTCCTCTTTTTAATTAATTCTTTAAAATTTAATGCCATTTTGATTAATTTATTTTGATAATTTTAATTTAATATGATTAACGAGTTAAACTGCCACTTAAAAATATTTTAGCACAAATAAAATAATATTGATAATAATTTTAAAAATATAGTCCTACGGGGAGTCGAACCCCGGTTTCTTGCTTGAGAAGCAAGCGTCCTAACCACTAGACGATAGGACCGAATAGCGCGTTAGGTTTTAAGCAAACACGTATTTCAACACTTGGTCCAAATGATTAACAAAAATAAATTTCAATTTCTTCTTTGTTTTTGCTGGAATTTTCACTAAATCTTTTTTATTACTTTCTGGTAAAATTATTGTTTTTATTCCAGCGCGATGAGCAGCCAATACTTTTTCTTTGACTCCGCCAATTTCTAATATCTTTCCGCGTAAAGTAACCTCCCCCGTCATTGCTATGTCTTTTTTAACCGCGCGATTTATCAAACAAGAAATTAAACTGACCGTAATAGCTACGCCAGCTGAAGGACCATCTTTAGGAATTGCACCCGACGGCACGTGAACATGTAAATCAAGTTTTTGCGCAAATTTTGGATCAATTTTTAATTTATCAGCTCGACTTCTAATATAAGAAAGTGCCGCTTGCGCTGATTCTTTCATTACCTTTCCTAAATGACCCGTAAGAAATAGATTGCCTTTTCCAATCATTTTGCTTGATTCAATAAATAAGATAACTCCACCTACCGCTGTCCAAGCTAAACCAGTGACTACGCCTACTTCCTTTTTTTTCTCAGCTAAAGTAGGCTGATATTCAGCCGGTCCTAAATATTTTGTTAAGTTATCTTGTTTAATGACATATTTGCCTATCTTTTTTTTATTCATCACTATTTCTTTGCTTATTCGGCGACAAACTTTAGCTAATTGCCGTTCTAATTCTCGCACCCCCGCTTCTCGTGTATAATAAGCAATAATTTTTTTAATTACTGAATTATTGAAGGTAAGCATGTTTTTATCTAAGCCATGCCGAGACAATAGTTTAGGAATTAAATGTTGTTTAGCAATATAAAATTTTTCTTCTTCGGTATAACCAGGAAATCTAATAATTTCCATTCGATCTCGTAATGCTGGTGGAATAGTTGACGCTACATTAGCAGTGGTAATAAAGAAAATATTTGATAGATCAAATGGAACTTCTAAATAATGATCGTTAAAAGACGAATTTTGTTCTGGATCCAACGCTTCTAATAAAGCAGAAGATGGATCACCTCGAAAATCAGAACCAATTTTATCAATTTCATCTAACATAAACACTGGATTATTTGTTTCCACTCGTCGTAGATTCTGAATTATCCTCCCTGGTAAAGCGCCAACATACGTTCGTCGATGTCCTCTAATTTCCGCTTCATCTCTAATTCCGCCTAAAGAAAGACGAATAAACTTACGTCCCAAGGCATGCGCAATAGATTGACCAATTGAAGTTTTACCAGTTCCCGGTGGACCCAAAAAACATAGTATTGGTCCTTTAATTTTCCCCGTTAATTGACAAACTGCTAAAAACTCTAAAATTCTTTCTTTAACATCTTGTAATCCGTAATGATCTTTATTCAAAATCTGTTTAGCTTTTGCTAGATTGATTTTAATTACTGATTGTTTTTTCCATGGTAAAGAAATTAGCCAATCTAAATAATTGTGTAAATAACTAATTTCTGGTGAAAATGGAGGTAAATTAGATAAACGTTTTATTTCTTTTTGCGCTACTTTTTTTGCTTCTGGTGGTAAGTCCGCCTTGGCTAATTTTTGTTTAAAATCTACTACGTCTTCTCGTTCTTTCATTCCTAGTTCTTTCTTTATTTCTTTTAATTGCTCTCGTAAGATCATTTCTTTTTGCGCTTTATCTAATTCACTAGTAGTTTTCTTTTCGATTTTTTTAGCTACTTGTAAAACTTTTAATTTTCGATCAATAAATTGATTAAGGATTTCTAAACGTTTTTTAAACTCATTTGTTTCTAAAATAGTTTGTTTTTCTTCTGTTTTTAAACCTAAAGAAAAAGAAATTAAATCGGCTTTTTCTGATGGTGTGGCGCGCGATAAAATGAGAGAAATTGTATCAAATTGAACTGATAAACCTAAAACAATGCATTTTTTAAATCGGTTTTCAATATTTTGTAATAGCGCTTCTTCTTCAATATTTAATTTATCAATCTCTGGTATTTTATTAACTTGTACTTGAATAAACGGCTTAGAAGAAATAGTTCGATTTATAATTACTCTTTCTTTACCTTCCACCAAAGCAGCAACCGTATGATTTGCTAACTCATGACTCTCTAAAACTTTTACTAAAACTCCGGTAGAATGAAAAGTATTTTCTACTTTTGTAGTCTGCTGATGATTATTCTTAGTTAAACTTAATACTAATAAATGATCGTTTTTTAATACACTTTTAACTGCTAAATAAGCTGGCGCACTCTTAAAAAGAATCGGAATAGTAATTTTGGGCAAAGCAAAAACACCACGTGTAATTACTAGTGGATAGATTTCATTTTTCGATATTTTATCAATATTCTTCTTTTCTTGATACATTAATTTATTAATTAGATAAATATTTTATTTTATTGCGATCGTGTTCCGCTTTATTCTTACTAAAAACTAAATTGGTATCAGTCGGATCAGAAAGAAAATACCAATAATCTGTTTTGGTTGGCCAAATTGCCGCTTCAATTGAGTCAATTCCCGGATTACAGATTGGTCCAGGTGGTAAACCAGCGTGTAAATAAGTGTTATATGGCGAAACAATTTTAATGTCTTGATAAGTAAGTTGTTCTTTAGGACGACCTAAAAGATAATTAACGGTAGCGCAAGATTGCAACGACATTCCCGCCAATAAACGCTTGTAAAAAACATCTGCTACTATCTTTTTATCTTGGCTATTGCTTGCTTCTTTCTCAATTAACGAAGCCATCGTTATTACTTCAAAAATAGTTCTTTCCTGTCGATCAATTTCTTGCCTCATTTTAACAGTTAATTTTTTATCAAAATTATTTAACATTTTTCGTGTTAGATCTTCCACAGAAAAATTATAATAAACTCGATAAGTATCTGGAAAGAGATAACCCTCCAATCCTAGCCAAGTTGGTTTATCTTGAAGAAATTGATATTGCTTAGTAAAATCAACTAATTTAGGTAGTTCTGGATGTTGTCGATAATCAATTGTTGGAAAACCAACTACTTCCAAAAGTTCTTCCGTTTGTTTATAACCGTTATTTTCTAAATATTGACCAATTTGTTGAACTGACCAACCTTCTAAAACTTTAATTTCTTTATCTTGTGATAATGGATTTGTGGTTAATAAATCGACTAATTGATTCAAACTAATTGGTGATTTAATCGAATATTTTCCCGCTAAAAATTTAGTTTCGTTTTGTCTTAAATAAACCAAAGTTTCAAAAATAAATTGACTATTAATTAAATTGATTTGTTTTAGATGAGCGCCAATTATTTTTACTCCTTCCCCTTGAGTAATAGTAAAATCTGCCGGTTGAGAAATAGAATTGGTTGGTAAATAAACTTGTGCTAGACAATAAACTATTACTAATAATAAGATAATTATTATACTAATAATAATTTTAAATATAATATTTTTCATAAAAGATTTATTTGTCAATTAACGGGACAAAAGTAAAACCAGGAAAATGTTTTCGCTGATATTTATCTTTATCTATTTTAGTTACTAAAACAAGATCTTGCGCGCCAACACCACCAATTGGAACAACTAATCGTCCACCAATTGCTAATTGTTCTAATAATGCTTGGGGGATTTTTACTGTTGCCGCCGCAATGTGAATACAATTAAAAGGTGCGTTTTTTTCTAAACCGTCAACTCCATTTTTACAAACAAAAGTCGCTCGTTTATTAGTAATAAAATTATACTTTTCTGTATTTGTTTCACCAAACTCTTTCAACTCAGAAATTAATTCTATTGCCCAAACTTTTCCTGCTGAGCCAACTATTTCGGCCAATAAACTGGTTGCCCAACCAGAGCCTGAACCAATATCTAAAACATTATCACCAATTTGCGGTTGTAATAATTCAATCATAAAAGCCACTGTCGCCGGCTGAGAGATAGTTTGTCCAAAGCCAATTGGTAAAGGATAATTTTTTTCCGCGTTTCCTTGTTGATTAGACAAAAGAAAATCTTGTCGATTTATTTTTTGAAATGCCTGAATAATTCGCGGTGTTTTTAGATAATTTTGCTTAATTAATTGCTGAATTAAATCATTCATTTTATTGCTAAAATTTTTTAAATAAGATATTATTGTTATATTATATTATTTCCAACGAAAAAGCAAGTTTAACGGGGATTAGCGCAGGGGTAGCGCGCATCGTTCGGGACGATGAGGTCGTGGGTTCGAATCCCGCATCCCCGATTGATAAAATTATTATCTTGAAGTTCGCTCCGCCTCCGCCAGCCGGCGGAGTGGTTGGCCCCTAAGTCCAATTTTAGACCGGGGTCCCGGGCGAAGCCCTAGGGAGATCCCGGTGAAACCTAGGGGTAAGACTTTTAAAAATAGAAAAAATTAACCAAAAACTACCGTCTTGCGATTTCTCAACGTTGATATTTTGTAAGACGGTCAAAAATAGTCAATTAAGGATCAATTAAGGGTGTTGAACACTCTTAATTCCCCTTAATTTTCCCGATACTTTCAAACACAAACAGCGACTATTCAATTCAATTTGAATAGTCGCTATCGTTATTTAATTAAGTTTTATTCATTAATTATTAATTCGATCTACTCAATCGTCGCACCAGTCAAATACTGATAGCTATCTGGCACAGTAATGATATTGTCCCACTGGAAGCCGTATTCTTCAAAGATTTGTCCGGATTTAATTGGTCGTTTAGAATTATTGGCAATTAAATAAACTGCGCTATCATTTGGATATTTAATTAACGTCCCAGATAAATGAACAGAAGCGGTATTGATCAATTCGCCTAACTGATATTGGCTAATTAAACTATCTGGTATCCAGTTAACTTGTTTCCATTGATAGCGAAGAGCGGTAAATACTTCCCCGCTGACAAACGGACGAAATTTCCCTTGTTCAGTTAGATAAACAGCAGTTTTACTTGACTGATTGGAACGAACTAATAGTCCATCGCGGTAAGACAAGCTACCCGCTGATTGGTACTGACTAGTTAATTCATCGGTAGATATAGTTTGTACCTGTCCGAAATTATAACCCCAAGATTCAAAAACACTTTGATGCGAAATTAATTGCCGTTGACCGGCCTGTAATAAATAGACAGCAGGAGAATCAGGAGATTTGACTAATTGAATTGTTCGCTTGGTAACTGCTTGTTGTCCGCCCGAACTGATTAGATTAGCTTGACTGATAATTGGTTGTTCTGGTGGGGTTGGGGTTGGTTCAACTGGTTGTTCTTCCGATAATTCTTCTGATTGATCCAAGATAGTAATAGAACTACTACTGGAGCTACCACCTGAACCGCTATTGGCGACAATGACGGTGAAAGTAGCCGTGTCAGTGGCAGTCATCTCTCCTTCTACCTGAGTTTGTTGTAATCCAATGGGATGCGCGCCAACGCTAGTGAAAGAATGAGTGACTAAACAATCGGCATCGCTTTCTTCGTAAACCCCATCGTTATCCCAATCCCAAGCGCAGGTGTAACTGCCACCAACCGAACCACTACCATCGAAGCTAACGGTAGCTCCAGAAGAAATGTAGATTTGATTAGTTTGACTATTGCCAGTAGGAATAACCTTGATCCAGGAAACTGTAAAATCATCAACCGTCGGTGTAACTAAAGAATCATTAGTGGAAAAAATTGTTTTTAGTTTTAATTGCTGATAATCATAATCAGTCGCATCAATTGATGATAAATCAATTGTGGTACTGGTATTACTAGCGGCTAATCCAGCGCCGTTGCCAGTGAGGTAACTATCTGGAATTAAGGTACCATTGCGATCTAATATTTGATAAGTAATTGTTTGACTATTCAAGGTATTGTTAATTGCTAATCGACCATAACTACCTAACTGGGTTGGAATGATATTAGTGGTAATTACTTGTTGGTTAGTCGCGGTGAGATAATATCGATAAGCAAGATTAACTTGCGATACATCAGGCAATTGCGTGTAATCAGTGGTAGTCAAAATTGCTTTCCAACGCAAATCACTGCCGTAATTAGTAAAAGTATGCGAGATACCGGGAATGACTGCTTCCCAGTTGCTTCCTCCGTCAGCCGAGAGATAATAATTGATGGTTTGTCCATTGGTAGTCGCAGTAGAAGTCAGAGTAGCTGAGTAATAGTTGTAGGCGGTATCATCAATTGTACCCGAAATCACATCAAAATTGTCCTGCCATCCAATCTCCGCCGCTTTGCTATCCGATGGCTCAGGAGTAGTATATACCCGCCGTTGACTGTGTGTTTTTACTTCATCGGCAGACAAAGCACGATTATAAATACGGGTTTCATCAATCGTTCCAGGAAACAGATTATTACTGCCATCGTTACCAATATATAATGGTAAATCATTG
>DAOWAM010000087.1 GCA_030634585.1 bacterium | reverse complement strand
GTTGCACTCCCAAAACAATTTCTGCCATATCAGGTTGAGTATAAACGATTCCTTCGGCACTTACCTTGAACGCTTCTTCTTTGGGCACAGTCACTGAATGAATTGACCAAGTTAGATTGCTACCAAACTTTAATAATCCCAATAACGCTAAAAAAATAATTAAACAAATAAAAATAAATTTGCTGTGGAATTTTACCATTTTAAAATTAATTAATGATTAAATTATTTTTCTGGAAATATTAAATTTTAATAATTATAACATATAAATTAAAAATTGACTACTTCTACTGGATGATCGGTCGTAACAATTTTTACTAAATGAATAATTATTAATAATTTCCAAATTATCCAAGCTATTAAAACGATTAACCAACGAAACAAGATCAATAAACCCATTAAAAACAAGAATAAGGCAACCGCTAATCCAATAGAAATATACTCTCGATAAGGACCAATAAATTGGTTAATCTGCTGGTTTAACCATCGACTTAAACCGTCAAACATCGTTTCATTTTTTTTGAATTCCACCCCCATCTGTTGAGAAAGATCTCTGGCCTGAACAGCGGTTATTTTTTGCGTTAACATTTTGCTATTATCTGTTAATGGCTTGAGAATCGGGATGTTATCACTTAATACCTTGTTTTGAATTAACGGCAAAACAACCGTAGTAATCATTTTTGGGGAAACTAATTTTATCTCAGCTTCTTCTTTTAATAAAGGAGAATAAAAATAATACGTTACCGTTACCATTAGAAATAATCCAATTAAAATTAACGGTATTCCACGAGATAAAGAACGTGTTAAATTAATTTTTATTCTTGATTCTTTTTCTCGCTGAATTTTACGCGCCGCCACTAGCCAGCCGATTAACGACAAAAGTAAAGCAAGTAAATAAATCCAATTAATGCCAAAAAATAATAATGATAGTAATATTCCAACTAACGAAGTAGTGATAATAAATAAAAGATTATTTATCAAGAAATAAAAAATAGATAATAAGGCAACAAAAATAATAAAAACAACTAATAAAATTAACAAATTAGTTGTGGAAAAAGATTTGGCTTGAAAAAAATATGACAAAGATAGCCACCAACCAATAGCAGTAACGATTACTATCCCAGCAAAAACGATTGACTTAATAGAAATATGATTATCTTTTTTGATAATACTTTTTTGTTCTGTTTCCATAAAATTGCTTTACAATTTTGTAACTATCTTTTTCCCAACTATGATTTCTAAGAAGTTATAGTTAGGAAAGTTAATTATATAGTTAGCCCGTCAGAAAATAATTAGATTATTTTCTGACGGGCTATTTATCTATTTCTTTTCTTCAAATTCACCCTCTACTGCTTCTTCTGTTTTTTTACTTTCTTCGGTTTTATCAGATTGTGAATTTTCTTTTTTTGTTTTATCTGTTGCGTTTTTTGCACCAGCCGGTTGCTGTTTCTGTTGTTGTTTCTGTTGTTGTTGCTGTTGCTGGTACATTGCCGCGCCTACTTTTTGAATTACTTGACTTAATTCATCAGTTGCTTTAGTAATATCTTCTTTATTGTCACTATCTTTAACTTTTTTCAAAGCATCTATTTTTTCTTTTATTTCTTTTTTTGTTTTATCGTCAACTTTATCTCCTGCTTCTCGTAGCGTTTTTTCGCAAGTAAAAAGTAAACTTTCCGCTTTATTCTTTATTTCAATTATTTCTTTCTTTTGTTGATCTTCCGAGGCATGCTCTTGAGCTTCTTGTTTCATTTTTTCTATTTCATCTTTGGATAAACCAGTTGAACCAGTAATAGTAATTGATTGTTGTTGATTAGTTGCTTTATCAACTGCCTTAACATTCAAAATTCCGTTAGCGTCAATATCAAAAATTACTTCAACTTGTGGTACACCACGCGGAGCGGGCGGAATACCAGATAAGATAAATTGACCTAGTGATTTATTATCACCCGCCATTGGGCGTTCACCTTGTAATACATGGATTTCTACTGATGGTTGATTATCTGCCGCGGTAGAAAAGATTTGTGATTTAGAAGTTGGAATAGTAGCATTTTTTTCGATTAATGGAGTCATTACTCTTCCTAGTGTTTCAATTCCTAATGTAAGCGGAGTAACATCTAATAATAACACATCCTTAATTTCTCCTTGCATTACCCCTGCCTGCACTGCCGCGCCAATTGCCACTACTTCATCTGGATTAACACTAATATTAGGTTTTTTCCCGAAAAATTCTTCTACCTTTTTTTGTACCAAAGGCATCCTCGTTTGTCCACCAACTAAAATTACTTCCTCAATATCTTTAATTGTCATTTTAGCGTCTGTTAATGCTTGTTTGCAAGGTATCAGAGTCTTATCCACTAAGTCACCGACCAAATCTTCTAATTTTGCTCTGGTTAATTTTAGATTTAAATGTTTTGGTCCATTGACGTCAGAAGTAATAAATGGTTGATTTATTTCTGTTTCCATCGTTGTGGAAAGTTCAATTTTTGCCTTTTCTCCCGCTTCTTTTAATCGTTGTAAAGCTAATTCATCTTTTGACAAATCAATGCCTTGATCTTTTTTAAACTCATCAATAATCCAATCAATAATTACCCGATCAAAATCATCACCGCCTAAATGCGTATCGCCATTAGTCGATTTAACTTCCACTACGTTATCGCCAATATCTAATACTGAAACATCGAATGTACCACCTCCTAAATCATAAACAACCACTTGTTCTCCCTTTCGTTTATCAAAACCATAAGCCAAAGC
>DAOWAM010000054.1 GCA_030634585.1 bacterium | reverse complement strand
GAATAGACAATAATGCTATTTGTCCTTGTTCAGACGATGAATTATTATTCTCGTTTAAATTGAGAGTTTTGGATGACTCAGAAACTGGTTTAAAACTGGCTAAAATAATTGTATCGGCCAATAAAGGACCATCATCGCCGTCTCCTCTTATTCCCAAAATCAAAAAATTAGTGCGGTTATTATTTTTACTATTTGGTAATTTATTATTACGAATAATTGATGCTAATCCAGAAAAAGATAATAAATTATTATTTAAAAAATGATCGCTAGTTGTATCAACATCAATATAAAAAATTACAAAAACAATTATAATTAAAATAACAAAAAACAAAGATAACTTTTTTACTATCTTTTGTTGTTTAGCCGGATGACTATTTTGATTAATAAAATCTATCTTAAAAGACATAAAGTATAACATTGAGTTTAACGCTTTGGTTATTTTAAGCTAATTTGTCATTTTTGACAAGTTAAAATAATGAAAATTGCTTTTTTGGTTATTTCTTGTTAAAATAAGAATAAATATATTGTCGATTAAGATTAATCTATAAATACTTAAAAATATAATTAAGCTTTAGATTAATGGGGCACATAGCCCCTCACACAAAAAGTTTTTGCTCATAATTATGTTTTAATCTATGGATAATTGAAATACGAATAAATATACTAACAATTAAAATTAATCTATCAATACTTGAAAAACATCATTAAACTTTTTGTGTGAGGGGCGCTTAGCTCAGTTGGTTAGAGCGTACGGTTCACATCCGTAAGGTCGGAGGTTCAATTCCTCCAGCGCCCACCAAAGTTTCATTGAAACTTACCACTTCAGCGACCGGGATCCCGGACTTATCCAAAATCTTAGGGACGGGCAGACCCATTTATATTTTTATATTTATGTTTAAAATTACTTTAATTGGCCGACCAAATGTTGGTAAATCCACTCTATTCAACCGCTTAGTAGAAGAAGAACAAGCGATTGTTTCTAAATTACCAGGTACCACTCGTGATCGACGTTATGGTCAATGTTGGTGGATTGGTCAACCAATTACTATTATCGATACTGGCGGATTAATTCCTTTCCCCAAAAAAGAACAAGAATTAGAAAAAACAATTGTGCAACAAATTGATATTGCTTTACAAGAAAGTGATCTCATTATTTTTGTCATCGATGGACGAACTTCATTAACTTCTGTTGATTACCAAATTGCCAAATTAGCTCGTTCAATAAAAAATAAACCAATAATTTTGGCAATAAATAAAATTGATAGTCCCAAAATTAGACAACGAGGTATTTCTCCCGAAATATATAAATTGGGATTTAAAAATACACAAATCATCTCCGCGATTCAAGGAATTGGCGTTGGAGATTTATTAGATAAAGTATATCAAAAACTAAAAATAACTACTTTAGATTCTGAAAAAGAGAAAGAAGAAATTTTTGTTAAAATTGCTTTCATTGGTTTTCCTAACGTTGGAAAATCATCTTTACTAAACACTATTTTAGGTAAACAACGCGTTATTGTCACTGCTATTCCCCACACCACGCGTGAACCACAAGATATTTTTATTCACTATCAGAAAAAATTATTCAATTTAATTGACACCGCTGGAATTATTCGCCGCAGTAAGATAAACTCAAAAATTATTCGATCAGGAATTGAAAAAAGTTTATTTACTATTGAACGAGCAAATTTAGTTTTTTTAATTATTGACGCTCCTCAACCAATTACTCGTCAAACCAAGCGTTTATTAAGTTACGCAATTGAAAAAAACAAGGGCGTTATTTTGGTTATTAATAAACAAGATAAAGTTAATTCAAAAGAACAAAAAAAATATTTACAATATTGTCATAATGAATTACCAGTATTAACTTGGATTCCTACCATTTTTACTTCCGCCAAAAATAAACAAGGAATCAAACAACTATTAAATTTAGCTATTACTGTTCGTCAAGAACAGACAAAAATAATTTCTCCTGACTTATTAAAAAAAATGCTGCTTAATTTAGCCAAACAAGAATCTTTATTAAAGAATAGTCGCATAAAACAACACTATTTATATACCGACACTTTTTCTCTAATTATCCATCATAAAGATATTCCGTTAACATATTTGACCAACCTTATTAAAAAACAAATAAGAAAAGATTTTGGTTTTATAGGTATTCCCATTCAAGTTAGAATAAATCGTCATCGTCAGCATTAAAATTCTTAATTAATCAATAAAAATATGGTCAAATTAATTTTTGGGTTAGGTAATCCCGACAAACAATATCAATCAACTAGACATAATTGTGGCAAAATAGCTATTACCGCTTTGGCTAAAGAATTACATTGTTTACCATTTCATTTAACAAAAAAATTGGCGTCAAATATTGCGTCAACGACTTTCCAACAAGAAAAAATAGTTCTTGCCTATTCAACCACTTATATGAATGAATCTGGATTAGCTGTTCAGAAATTACTTCATTACTATCAATTATCGCCAAGCGATTTATGGTTGATTTATGATGATATTGATTTACCCTTAGGAAAAATTCGGATCCGTCTCGGCGGTTCAGCTGGTGGACACAAAGGAGTAAATTCAGTTATTCAAGCAATTAATAATGATCAATTTATTAGATTTAGAATTGGCATTAAACCAAAACATTTAGTTTCTAATGTTAGTTCGTTTGTCTTAAAAAGATTTACTTTGCCAGAAAAAATAATCCTGAAAAAAACAATTAAACAAACCGCCGGCGCTTTACAAATGGCCTTAGCACAAGGAATAGAACAAACAATGAATCAATTCAATTAAGACATTGTTTTGATTCTAAAAACAATATAAATCCCGCTAGAAATCTTAATTTCTAGCGGGATTTTTAGCATCTATTGTTCTGCCCACCAGCGTAAGGCTTGCGCTTGACAAGCAAGATCAACCTTAACTCAAGCTACTTCTCACTAGGAGGGATTGTGATTTCGCCACTGATGAGCAGAACGATAGATGTTAAGAACATTTATATTTATATTTTAACAGATAATAATAATGGGTCAAGCATAATTATAGATAAGAAACCGAATCAACTTCATGTTATCTATAACTAATGTCCTTTTAATTTGCTCAATTTCTCAACTAACAAATTGATGTCTTCTCTCACTGCTTTAATTCGTCGAGAGTCTCTGACATCAGAGACAACTGGATGAGGAGAGTCTTTCGTTAAGTCTTTTATTACTCCGCTATACATATATTTATTCCAAAGTCTTAAACCAACAGTTCCTATCGAAGCATAACCATTATCTTTTAGCTTTCTAAATAAATCTAAAGATACAAATTTATAATACTTCGGGTTATTTTTTACTGAAAGCGTAATTAAATCAAAATTAACACCAACTTCTTTTAGTATTTTTATTAAAGAAGCCATACCCCTTCCCGAGCTAATATATTCGGTTACTAATAAGGTTTTGCCTAATTTAGCTTTTTTAGATTTTATAAATTCTTTTAGTGTTCTCTTGTGTTGCGATGTAAGATATCGTCCGCTAGCAATAAAATAAGTATTGATTGACTTTTTCTGATTAGCCTTTCTTTCTTTGTCAATTACCTTTTTTACAAACAAGGAAACCAATCGTCCGCTAGCATCATCGCTTAAAATGGTATCATAATTAATAGATTTATCTTTACGAGAATAAATAATATCAATTAAATTAACTAGAGTTTTAAGCATTTCTCCACCCCTAAAAAGAGGGGTTATCAACTCTCTTTGTAACAATTCGAAAGTCTTTTCGGTTTCTGCTTTTAATTTGTATTTTTCTTTTGTGATCGATTGTTTTTCAAAAGACATATAATTAAAATTGGATATTTAGATTTATTCCACTAATTTAACTAATTCGTTGGCCAATGTATTAACATCTTGTCTTGCCCATTTCAACATGTTTACATCCACTTTATGCCAAACATGCTGTAAAGATTCTAAAAAAGATTTGTAAGTGCGAGGATGTGCATTACCCTCTTGCGCCCTTACGCCTAAATACTCATGTCTTTTATGAAAGGCCACTCCAGCAAAACCATATTCGCCATATTTAAATCTTTCGCCTAATTTTTTAATCAAAGTTTTAAAGAATTCCCCTGGAATACCAATAGAGACAGTAGATACATCATAATCTTTGATATTTATTTTTTCTAAAAGCTTTATGAAACGAGTCATTGATGCTCCTGTCTCAATATATTCCGTTACTACCAGAATTTTTCCTACATCTTTTTT
>DAOWAM010000077.1 GCA_030634585.1 bacterium | reverse complement strand
GTTAGAAAATTCTATATCCACTCTATATTGCTCCTGTAATCCTTTCTCGGTCATCAAAAAAGCAAGATAAGAACCAACTTTCGATATATTACTTTTCTCGCAAACCTCCTGACATTCTTCTAAAGTTTTAAAAGGTGTTTCAAATGAACAACCGCCATAAACACTTACTTCTTTACATTTATTTAAAGTTAAATCAAATTCATAACCATTAATAATCTTTGACATATGACAAGGGGAATCAAATGTCACTTTCTCGCTACACCTCGAATCAAACGCTGATTTTTCTTTGATCGTGAATTCGTTGGAATAGATTGTTTCCCATCCTTCGGGAACTTTGGGATATATTGATGCTTGTTCATATAACGGTTTATAATTTTCAGGTACACAATTATATTTCTCACCTTTGTATTTAATTGTATAGCCGTTTCCACCACAAGACACATAATTTATGTCTATTGTTGCTCCGCCAACAATCCAAACATTTTTCGCGACGCAAGAACAACCGCAAGCATCACACGTAGCACACCCTTTATTGTTGCTCTTAATCCAATCTCCACTTAATAATAATTTTTCTAACTCCTCGGGGATATCTTCACCCTCACATATTATTTTACCGATTTCCTTTGTTTCTATCAGCTCCTGTTCTTGATAATGAAAAGCGATTCTGTATTTTTCTAACCCCGTTCTAGAAGTTATCCAATTAAAACTATATTCTGAATTTGATTTTAATTTATCCTCGCCTTCCCATTTGCAAGATCTTGACGACGCGTTTACCCATTCTTTATGTTTATTAGAAAAACCTTGCAGACCGCATCCTATGCCTTTAAAGTGTTTTATTTGATTATCTAAATTATTTTTCACCGTTATATTCACCGTCTCCCCTCGTTCATATTCCATTTTATCTGTCGTAATGCTCATCTCTTCAATTGTCTCTTCTTTAACCTTCTCACATTTCCCATTTTCACATTTGCAGGTAGTATATTTATCGGGAGTCAAACAAAAACCAATACGCTTTTTATTTTGATTTATCGCATCAGCATCATCCTTGCTAATATTAAGACATTTATAATCCTCTTCTGGAGAATTACAAGAAATATATGAACCAGTAAAAACAAGATTACAATCAGAGTCAATTTTACATTGAGTTTCAATAACAGGATTGACAATTGGCAAATCTACTTTGGGAATTTTGACCAAATAACTTATCGCTCCAAATAAAGTCCCCAGCATTATAACTAAAGTAACAACCAAAACCATTTTCGGCATTGAGGCTAAATTAAATAATGTTTGTTTTTTCATTTTTTTGTTTTTATTTTATAAAAGATCTAAATGCCATTTACATATTTTATTTTCTAATTTCCACTTACCCATTCTGGCTCATCCGGCGGATTTGATTTTAATAAATTTTGCCATCCCTTTTTCTAATTTGTTTCACTTTTATTTTTTGATTCATTGGGTTTTACGGTTAGTAGATTATTTTTAATTAGATAATTTTTTATATATTTTTACTTCTTATTTTTCTATAAATTTGAAAGTAGAAAGAAAAATTTATTTTGTTTGGCATAGTAGGCAAAATTATATCAATTATCATTAACAATACCATTTAACAGTAATACATTTATTATTTTTCAAATTTTACATTCTTTATAAAATTTTCAAATCCCTTTTCAAATTCCGCACCTCCTTTAGCCTGTTTCCAAATCACTAAAGTCTTTAGGCTGTATGGTAATTTTATATAATATTTTTTTCCACCAGTACCGCCCTTGCTAACTTTGCCATTTTCATCCAGGGGAAAAGTATTAACTTGTGATTCAATGCCACCCACTATTTCATTGCTCCATGTTGTATTGGTGTTGTAATTATTATTTTTGTTTTCTTTAATTAATTCATCAATTATATCTTGAGAGGCAAAATAAAAATTAACTTGTTCCCAATTTAAATCGCCATGAGTTATATCGTCTGTTCCTATGGCGCCCGTAGGCATTCCAGATAATTCTGACCGGCCAAACATTTCAGGAATCCTTAGAACACTCCAATTTTCTGGAACTTCAGATTCTAAGCTGTGAAGTATGAATTTTTTATATCCAATATTTTTTGTAATTTCATCCCTGATATTATCCATTTTATCTGTCGTAATAACCACTTCTTCAGCCAACTCCTCTTTAACCTTCTCGCATTTCCCATTTGCGTATTCGCAGACATGTTGAGGCCCCCCAAAACACTCAGCACATTGTACATGCATACCCTGTTTTTTTCGTTCGTTTTTTATTTCCGCAACTTTTTCTAGTGAAAAACATTTATATTCCCTTAACGAAGTATCACAGGAGCATATATCAGAACCAGTGTTAATAAGTTCACAATCAGAACTAGCTTCACATTGAGTTTCTATTTTGGGCATCTTTAATAAATAACTCGTTGCTCCAAATAAAGTCCCCAGCATTATAACTAAAGCAATAATTAAAATCATTTTCGGCATTGAAGTTAAATCAAATAATGTTTGTTTTTTCATGTTTTTGTTTTTAATTTTTTACAATTCCAAACTAAAATTAACTAATTCTTTTTTTATAATCTTATCGCTAACTTTAAAACCTTTTAAATATTTAACTTCCTCCGAATAACTGATATCCTTAAAATACGCAAGCTGTTCACGGCATATTTTTTCATTAAATTCATTCTTGAATATCTTTTTCGCGTGTTTAATAATTTCTGGAACAGAGTGAAAATCTTTAATAACAAAATACAGATCAACATAATCTTTCCATTTAGCTCGTCTTCCAAGCGCAAATAATTTCATCGCGGCAAGAGTTAGCAAAGAAGGTATTTTTAAAGTTTGGTCAAAATCAATCTTGTAATTAATTTTAAATGGATACCGGAAAAAAGTGAATAGAACTCCATTAATTATAAAAGTAAACTGTTCCGCTTCATCTCTGATAACTTTATTTATTGTCCTGTTTCTCAAAATTCTTTTTTTAATATTGGCATTCTTAAATTCTTCAAAAGAAAACATATCAAAATCAATTGACTCTCTGTGTCCAATGTGCAAAGCAATTGCCGTCCCGCCAACTAAACCAAAGTCTTTATAAAACTTTTTTACTATGGGTAATAATTTTACTTGCTCTTTCGTTAATATTTCTGGATGTAATATCGCCATATTTATTTATGCTCTTAATTTCGCGTATTTATTGAAATATAGATTAAAGTAATTTTTTGTTTTTCGATGATAATT
>DAOWAM010000033.1 GCA_030634585.1 bacterium | reverse complement strand
TAAATAGTAAATCAAAAAATCTTTTAAAGATTTTTCCCCAACCGTCTAAAGAAGTTCTTTTAATCTCAATAATTGGTATTCCGCTCACCATTGTTACTCCAATATTAGAAACTGCCGCATCAAAGAAATCAGCGGTATATTTAAAAATTATATGATAATGATCACATAAACGAAGTAAAGTTAAAGTCATTTCTTTAGAAATATGTACATCCGCCTGAATTAATTCATTGACTTTTTGTTCACGACAAAGTTTTGACAATCTTTCTTTAGTTATTTCAGTTGAATAACGAAACCAAGCTACTAAATTATATCCAGAATCTGATTTTTTAATTGCTTTAATAATCTCTTGTGTTATTGAATCATTTCCAACGACAATTACTTGTTGTCTCAAATATCCTTTTCGAAATAAACTTTTTTTGATTAAACGAGCAATTAATCTTTCTAGACTAACAAAAATAATTGCTAATACCCAACCAATTAAAATAACGAAACGAGAAGAAAAAAATTCTCGTTTAAAAAAGATGGCCAAAATAATCAATAAAATACCAGTTGAGCAAGCTAAAAATATTTTTGTTAATTCATTAACGATTTTTTCTTGCGTTTTAATCAAATAAAGTCCACTAATAGCAAAAATAATTAACCAAATAAAAGCGATAATTAATAAAAGAAGAAAATATTGTGAAAAAGAAATCTGATAAATAATTGGTAACTTTTCAGCCAAAACAATAAACCGCAAATAATATGCGCCTATTCCAGCTAAAATAATCATCAAAAAATCAAAGGGAAGTAAAAATAAAGAAAATAATAAATCAGCACGTCGCATTTCTTTTCTAATTTATTTATAAAATAACCTAAGCAAACCGATAAGCCGAATTTTGTCGTTCTTAAAATTAATTAAGAAGGGTAATCATCTATCTAGCCTAATAATTGCTTATTAGGTCCAACGACCTACCTAATTTGGTCTTTCACCAGATGGGGTTTACCACTTCCGATTATCACTAACCGGAAGAGAGAATGTTTACTTCTCACTTTTCACCTTAGTCAAATAAATAAATATTTGGCTGTATAGTCTCTGTGGCACTTTCCGTACCTTAATTTTTACAAATCAAGGTCCTTGCCGTTAGCAAGGCATCATTTTCCTAAAAAGCTTAGGGGTGTTCGGACTTTCCTCTCTTCATTATCAATAAATTGTAACAAAGAGCGATTACCTAGTTTACTTAGGTTATTTCTATCATATAATAAAAAATATTAAAAAGCAAGCCCAATTCTCTTTGAAAGAGAATTGGATGTAATCCTTCACATAAAATATGTGAGGAAAAGTCTCGTCTTATTACTACTCCACTTAGTCCGCACGAGTAGACAAGTGAAGAACAAGCCCAGTCCTAAATCCTACATGATTTAAGACGCAACTCCCTCATCAACTTATTAAGTGAGTAACCAAACACGCTCAAGAGATAACCGTATGTCAAAAATTAAGATTTTTAATAATGTGAAAAATAGAGCCTATTAGTCAATTAGATTTTATTTTATTTAACGATCATCTCTACTAATTTTTCTAACCGAAACGCGCGGGATGCCTTAATTAACACTAAATCATTTTTAATCAATTCTTCTTGCAATAATTTACCAGCTTTAGCTAAGTCATTAAAAATAAAGATATTTTCTATCGGAAATCCTTTAGTTTTAGCTGCTCGAGAAATAATTTTTGCTTGTTCACCAATCACCACTAAAAAATCAATTTTTAATTTTGCGACTAATTTGCCTACCGCCCAATGTTCTTCCTCGGTATAATTTCCTAATTCTAACATATCACCCAAAATCGCCCAACGACGAACTGGATAACCATCTCCTAATTCGGCCAACGTAGTTAATGCTGCTTTGGCCGCTTTGGGCGAAGAATTATAAGTATCATCCAAAATAATTGATTGGTTAATCCCCTCTTTTAACGTTAAGCGATTGTCAATTGGTTGATATTTTTTTAATGCTTCACAAATATCAAGTAATTTTAGATCGCTCACTAAACCGACAGCAATACCAGCTAAAACAGAATAGAGATGATGGCGAGCAACTACTTTTGGTAAATATACGGGAATGGTTGTTCCGCGATAACTTAATTTAAATCCTAACCCTTTAATTTTTAATTGTTTGTTAACTAATAATTTCTGATCAAGATAAATTTCTTTTGCTCGTACGTCGGCTTGTTCACTTAATCCAAAAGTTAAAATTTTTGTTTCTATTTTTTCTTTATATTGTTTAATCGTCAGATCATCAATATTAATAATTGCCCAGCCATTACTTGCTAAATTACGAATAATGGTGGTTTTTTCTTTGGCCACTCCTTCTAAATTAGAAAAAAATTGTAAATGACTAGGAGTAATGGCAGTAAGCACCGCCAAATCTGGACGAGCGATTGAAGTCAAATAACTTAAATCTCCTGGATGATCAGCAGCCATTTCTAATATTAAAATACTGGGATAATTCTTATCAAAACCAACCAGCAAACGCCAAGATTGTCGAATAATTCGCCAAAGATTACGTAAACGATGTTTACTTAAACGCACATTCAAGATAGATAATGGCATACCAATCTCGTTGTTATAATTAGAATAAGAAGCACGAACAGGAAAAAATTTATCCAGCACTATTTTAATCGCTTCTTTAGTTGTACTTTTGCCAATACTACCAGTAATACCAATAACCATCGGGCGATATTTTTTTATTACTTGTTTAGCTAAGTAAGCTAATATATACTGGTACAATTTAATTAATGGCATAAAATTAAATATTAATTTAGAAAAAATACTAAATGACCATCCGTAAATTCACTTCAATCACTGGGTGAAATCTGTAAATAATCTAATATAAAGGAAGTTAATTTACTAAAAAATGGTCCAACCGTATTGGCTGAAAAGTCACCCTTTTGTGGCTGATCTAATTTAACCAAAACAACAAAACGAGGTTGATTAGCTGGAGCAAAACCAATAAAAGAATGAATAGTGTCTTCAGAATAACCCCCGCCTTCTTTCGACGGAACCTGAGCCGTTCCACTTTTGCCAGCAACCAAATAACCTGCTACGCCTGCTGATTTGCAAAAACCATTTTTCACCACTGAAACCATCATTGCGGTTAAGTCAGTCGCTGCTTGCGAAGTAATCACTTGTTTAACCACTTTCGGTTGATACCAAGAAATAGTACCATCTAAATTAGTTAATCCCTCTACTAAGTGTGGACTAACTAATTTACCTTGATTGGCAATTGCACCAAAAGCAGTAATTAATTGAACTGGGGTAACAGAGATACCTTGGCCAAAAGAAATATTAGCTAAATAGATTGGTTCTCTCTTATCTAAATTATTGATATTTCCCTTTTGTTCATTCACGCTTTCGATATTTGTAAAAGAACCAAAACCAAAACGAGAAATATAATTTTTAAATAAAGTTGGCGTTAATTGCTGCGCTACAAAAACCGCGCCAGTATTCAACGATTTTTCTAATACTTGTATCATTGTCTGCCAACCATAACTTTCACCAGTCGAATTAGTAATTATTTTTGGTCCAACTTTTACTGATCCTTTATCCTCATAATAAGTATTTGGAGTAACCTTTTGTTCATTTAAAGCTGCTGCCATCGTAATTACTTTGAAAATAGAACCTGGCTCATAAACTTTACTGATCGCCGAATTACTAAAAATTTGATAGTCTTTTATCGACCCGTAATCATTCGGATTAAAATCAGGGTTATTAACTAAAGCTAGAATCCGACCAGTACCCACTTCCATAACCACTACTGTTCCACCAATGGCATCGAACTTATCTATCGCTTCTAATAAATATTGACGAGCGGTAAATTGAATTGTTTGATCTAATGTTAAAATAACATCTTGCCCTCGCGTTAATTCTTGATCAAAATATTCTTCCAAACCATATTGTCCTTGCGCTATGTCATCTTTATAACTGACAAAACCCAATAAATGACTGAATAATTCATCTTCCGGATAAAAACGATAATCCTCTTCCTCTTTTTTGATTCCTAGCAAGTTTAACGCTTCAATTTCTTTCCAAGAAAAGTCACTTAGACGATGTGCCAATGGTTCATAAAAATCTTTCTCTTTAGTTAACTTTATCATTTTTTCTTGGCGTTGCTTTATCTCTTGTTCATCCCAATTTAAGAATGGTCCCACCTGTTCTATTGTTTTGATTGGCTGTTCAATTTGCGCTGGTACCGCATAAAGCAAACTACCTTGCCGATTTATTGCTACAGATGATGTATCATCTTTTTTTAATTGATTAAATGTTTTTTTTAATAAATCTAAATTAACCGGTTTATTCAAAGTAAAAAATTCTCCTCGTTTAGGCAATACTGTTTGTCCAAATTGATAAGTATCTCTTGCCAATGATTGATAAAATTTATGTTTAATAATTTGTACATAAAAAAGACGAGCAATGATAATTAAAGTAAAAAAACATACAAGAAAAAATAAAAAAGATAAGCGCTTTGACCTAATTTTTTTAAGATTTGGTTCTTCACGAAATAACATATTTACTTACTTATAACACTGAAAGGGCCAAATAGCCCAATATTTTAATTTAACTAAAATGTATTCTCATCTAATTTCACAGATTACTCTCTAATCAATTATCTAAATAACTCTAATATGTAGACAAAGAATGATAAGCAACCATTTCGTATTGTGAACTAATAAACTCTGGTTGAGCTGATTTTACAAATCCAGATTGTTTAACTTTATTTTGTAGATAAGCTAAAGATTGTAATTTATTTATTTCTAGATTAATCGTTGTTTTGGTTTTATTTAAAAGTTGTATTTTTTGTTCTAGCCCTTGCAAAGTAAACCCATGCTTAATAATTAAATTATTTTGGTTAAGATAACCAATCAATCCGCCAACAATAAAAACAATGATCAATATGTTCAAACTTAAACAAGATCGTTTGACCCAATAAAAAAAACCATGCCTTGATTTTGAATGTCTTAAGAATTTATAAGAGGTCATACGCGTTATTTTAAGAATTAAAATTATTTTAAGAACTATATTTTTTCCATTACTCTTAATTTGCCGCTACGAGAACGAAAATTATACTGAATTTCTTCTTTCCCGGGTCGAATCGGTTTTTTAGTTAATATTCTTATACGTCGTAATTTATTTTGCTGAATAAAAAACCGTTTTACTATTCTATCTTCTAATGAATGATAAGAAATAACTACTAATCTTCCTTGGGGAGATAAAACATCCATCGATTGTTTTAAGACTTCTGTTAAATTTATTAACTCCTGATTAACTGCAATTCTTAGCGCCTGAAAAATTTTAGTTGCTGGATGAATGTTTTTTCTAGTAACCGGGATAATTTGGTTTATCAGATGAACTAATTGTTGAGTAGTTTCAATTTTTTTAATTAATCTTGCCTTAACAATTACTGAAGCAATTCGTTGATGATTAGTTTCTTCTCCGTATTGCCAAAAGATTCTATCTAACTCTGATACCGACCAAGTATTAATTATGTCTGTCGCTGTTAAGCTTCCTTTTATTGGCGGATTACAATAACGCATATCTAACGGTTCGTCACGTTGAAAACTAAATCCTCGACCACTGTCTTCTAATAACATGGATGACAATCCCAAATCTAAAAGTATTCCTTTTACCGGTGGTAGATTTAAAGAGTAAATTATTTTTTTTAAATGAACAAAATTATCATTAAACAAAAGTACATTCTTTTTATACGGCAACTTATTAATTATTTGCTGAAAATTATCAATATTATCTTTATCTAAATCAAGCGCTAATAATTTTCCTAATGGATAAATCTTTTTTATAATTGCTAAGCTATGTCCTCCGCCACCCAATGTTCCATCAATAAAAGTTTGTTTCGCTACCCGACAATTTAAATAATTTATAACTTCATTTAAAAGAACTGGAATATGTGACATATTTAAACGCCTAACTCACCTAATGCTTTTGCCATATTGGCTGTATCTTGTTCGCTGTTCTTTCGATATTCTTCCCATTTTTCTTTATCCCAAATTTCTAATCTATTATAGACACCAATAATAACCACTTTCTTTTTTAATTGCGCAAATCGTTGTAAATAATCTGGCAAATTAATTCTTCCCAAATTATCCAATTGCACATCCATCGCTCCCCCCAACATCAAACGCGCGCAAGCTCGTGTTTTTGTCTGATTAATCGGCAAATGAGAAAGTCG
>DAOWAM010000042.1 GCA_030634585.1 bacterium | reverse complement strand
GGATTCGAACCTCCGTAGCCCGAAGGCACCAGATTTACAGTCTGGCCTCGTTAACCACTTGAGTACCTACCCAAACTTTTGATCTAAAAATTCGCTTTGATTATAAAAGCCGACGGTGAGAGTCGAACTCACGACCTTTTCCTTACCATGGAACTGCTCTACCACTGAGCTACATCGGCAATATAGTCTTTAATTCTCTTTCTTAAATAACTCCTTCCAAATCCTGTCTTCAACTGTTTTTCTCGTCTTTGCGCGTCTTTTTTGAAAAGACTTGCTTCATAATATACAAGTTTACAACCAGGCATTCTTTTGCTCGTGTAAACATTCTTTGATTTGTGTTCTGAAACTCTTCTTTTTAAATTATTAGTAAATCCAATATAGAATTTATCTATTGATTTACTATATAAAACATAAACGAAATACATAAAGATTTTATTTGCTCCCCGCCAACAGCCCGCTTCAAACTTCGTAAGATAGCGGGTCGCCTGAATACATGGTTTTGGCGACTCCGCAGTTTGGCGGGCCCGCCTCAGCCCGTCTGATTGCGCGAAGCGCTTTCGTCGGGTACCACTGAGCTACATCGGCGAGTGATTATTTCCCCTAAGCTCTTTTGAGCCGGGGTCCCCTACTTTTATAAAATAGCAAAGTTTAAATTTTTCGTCAATCTAAAAATTAAAATTAATTTTCTTTATCATTTTTCTTAGTCAACTGATCTTCTTCAAGATTATTTACTGATTGTTTAATTAAATGTTTTTTAATAAACTGTTTAATTGCCAAAAAATATCTTTTTAATGGTCGGAAAAATGTTTTTATTTGGCGTTGTTGTTTAATTAAATTTTGTTTTATTTTCTTCTCCAAAAGTTGTTGTTTAATTTTAGCTTGTTTTTCTTTTGGATTTTGTTCTATGTCAACTGAAGCAACTAAAGGAAATTTTTTGGTAACCAAACCAACAAGAAGTAATAAACTTACTATTAATAATATAAGTAAAATTATATCTATTATCATTTTATTTTGCTTTATTAAAACTACCAAATAATTTAATCTTTCTCATCACTCGCTCACGCACTGCCCGTTCACCCGATAAAAGAATTGCTCGCGGATCAACTAATTGTTTTCTTACTCTTAATATTTTTCTGATCGCTTCAGCAAACGTCATTCTTAATTCTGAATCAATATTAATAATCCCCACTCCTAATTTAATCGCTTGTTTAATTTCTTTGTCAGAAATGCCTGATGCTCCGTGTAAGACAAAAGGTATTTTTACCTTTTGCGCAATTTTTGCTAAACGATTCAGATGAATTTTTGGTACACCGTGACGTAATTTATAAATTCCATGTACGTTGCCAATAGCTACTGCCAATGTATCTATATGAGTTAATTTGACAAATTCAACCGCGTCATCTGGATTGGTTAAATATTTTTCTGGACGCAAAATAACTTGTCGAGTATCAACACCTTCTTTACCAATATGTCCCAACTCAGCTTGTACTAATACATTTCGCTGATGCGCGTATTTAACTACTTGTTTAGTTAATTTTACATTTTCTTTCCAAGACAATGCTGAAGCATCAATCATCACCGAAGAAAAACCAGCTTTAATACACGCCACCACCGTACTAAACTTCTTGCCATGATCTAAATGAAGCGCAATTGGTACCTTTGTTAGTGAATCGTTAGCAATTACTTTAATAATTTGTGTAATTGCTTGTAAACCAGCATAATTAATTGTCGATTCAGTAACCTGTATAATTATTGGCGCATGAGCATCAACTGCCCCTTGAATAATGCCCTTAGTAATTTCCAGATTATGAGTATTAAAAGCACCTAAGGCATATTTTCCTCGTTGCGACTGTTTGAGTATTTTTCTTAAAGGAACTAACATATATTTTTCAATTAATATTAAAAATTTGTAACATCTTTTTTAGTTCGCTATATTTCGTGCTGGATCCACCAACCAACACGCCATCAATTGATTTCTCTTTTATCAAATCATCTAAATTATGACTATTCACGCTTCCGCCATAAATAATTTGGCAATTGTGCTCAACTATCTTTTTTGAAAATTGTCTAATTAATTGTTGCTTAATTATTTTTTGAACTTTTTTAATTTCTATTAATGAACATTGTTTACCTGTTCCAATTGCCCAAATTGGTTCATAAGCGATAATTAAATGTTGATTTTTATTTAATTTAATATTTTGTAAATCTTTTTTCAATTGATAATTAATTCTATTTATTGTCTTTCTATTACGTCGTTCCGATAAATTTTCCCCAACACAAATAATCGGAATTAAGTTTGCCCGTAATGTCGCTCTAATTTTCTGATTAATTATCTTATCTGTTTGTCCTAAATAATGTCGACATTCAGAATGTCCAATAATTATATATTGGCCACCCAATTCTGCTAACATCTTTATCGACACTTGACTAGTATACGCGCCAAGATCTTCACCAGAAATATCTTGGCTTCCCAATTTGATTGATCGTGAATGCTTTTTAATCAATTTTTGTATTACTGACAAAGCAGGATAAGACGGACAAATAACCAAGTTAGATTTAATTTTTTGTTTAGTATATAAATCCATTATTTTACTAACCAAAACTTTACTCTGGTTTAAGCTCAAATACATTTTCCAATTAGCAATCAATAGTTTTTTCATATAAATTAAATTAAACAAATTATTCCTAAACTACTTAGCGTAATTAATAAACCGGCAATTAGAATACCAATAAAAATCAAACTAACCGCTTGCCAATAAGGCACCTTAAACAAATAAGCGGCAATCGATCCAGTCCAAGCGCCAGTAAAGGGTAGCGGAATAGCGACAAAAAGAATTAACGCCAATTTGCCATAAATAGCAAATTTCTTTTCTGCTTTATTTCTGGTTCGTTGAAATAACCAAGAAAATAATTTATTAAAAAATGAACTTTTTTTCATTAAATAATCTGACGCTGTTTTCCAAAACCACAACAAGAAAAAAATTGGTAAAATATTTCCTAAAATAGCCAAACCATACGTTAAATAGGGCGATAAACGATAAACGAATAAAGCTAAAGGAATCGCTCCCCTTAATTCACTAATCGGTAAAGCGCTAACTAATACTATTTTTAACATTTGCCACATAAATACCTAAATTAATGATTTGCCATTCATTTCGGCCGGTTGCTTTAAATTCATTAGTTTTAAAATACTTGGCGCCACGTCAGCCAAAATGCCCACTGGTTGGATCAAACTTAAATCCATTTGATCTTTAATTGTTTGTTTTTTTTCTTCTTTTTTGACTGGAGCAGAGTGTGAGCTTGACCCATCACCCAAAATGGGTGTTGGGGAAGATTGCGATTCCCATTGTTTACCCGCTACAATAAAAGGTACTATATTAGTCGTATGTTCTTTGGCAATTTCGCCTGTTTGTAAATTAATCATTTCTTCAACATTGCCATGATCAGCGATAACAACCGCTACACCATTTCTACTTAAAATTGACTCAATAACTTTAGACAATAGTTTATCAACACATTCTACCGCCTTAATTGCCGCTGCTAAATTACCTGTATGACCAACCATATCTGGATTAGCAAAATTAACAATAATGAAATCATATTTATTCTGAAAAATTTCTTTGATCAAACGTTGACTAACTAATGGCGCAGACATTTTTGGCGCTTTAGCAAAAGAAGCAACTCGTGGAGAAGGAATTAATACATCATCTTCTCTAGGAAAAGGTTTTTCCTGCCCACCATTAAAAAAATAAGTAACGTGTGCATATTTTTGCGTTTCAGCAATATGTAATTGTCGCAAACCAACATCACTAATTATTTTACCCAATGGTTGTACGATACCTTCTTTCGAAAAAATTATTTTAACCGGCAAATCAGCTTCGTATTGTGTCATGGTCGCAAAATATAAATTGGTTAATTGCTGACGATTGAACTTATCAAAATCAGGCGATACAAAAGCTTTTGTTAATTCACGTGCTCGGTCAGCTCGATAATTAAAGAAAATAATCGCGTCATTATCACTAACTTTACCAACTGGTTGATTATGTTTAGTTATTACCACCGGTAAAAATTCTTCGTCGAAAATTTTCTGTTGATAAGACTTTTGCACCGCTTTAATCGGATTATCAAATGAACTTGTTGCTTCACCTTTAACCATTGTTTGATAAACTTTGACAATTCTTTCCCAATGATTATCTCGATCCATAGCATAAAAACGACCAGACAATGTAGCAATTTGTCCCAGCTTTATTTTTTTAGTACGATGAATAATTTCTTTGACAAAATCAATTCCACTATCTTTAGACATATCTCGACCATCTAAAAATCCATGAATAAAAACTTGTTTGTTTTTATCTTGCTGTTTGATCAAATCTAATAAAGCAAAAAGATGATCTAGCGAACCATGTACATCACCACGAGAGATAATTCCCATTAAATGTAATTGCGAACTATATTTTTGTGTATGAGCAATTGCGTCTAAAATAACTTTATTTTTGAAAAAACTACCATCATTAATCGCATGATTAATTCTAGGCAAACTTTGAAAAATTACTTTACCCGCACCAATATTAGTATGTCCCACCTCAGAATTCCCCATCACTCCCCAAGGAAGACCAACATTTTCACCCGATGCTTGGATAGTTAAACAAGTATATTTCTTTGCCAAACTATCGAAACATGGCGTATGCGCTAAAGTTACTGCGTTACCTTGCGAAGGTGGAGCAATACCCCAGCCATCAAGAATAATTAGAACCACTGGTTTGGGTCTATTTTTTTCGCTCATTATTTTTTTTGCTAATAATTAAAGAATGGCCCGTCATTTCACTTGGTTTGCTAATCTTGAATAATTGTAAAATTGTTGGCGCAATATCAGCTAATTTACCATTAGCCTTTAATTTACTTGTTTTATATTTATCATTAACTAAAATAAAAGGAACTAAATTAGCGGTATGATTAGTTTCAATTTCGTTTGTCTCCAAATTAATCATTTCTTCGGCATTACCATGATCAGCGGTAATTATTGTTGTTCCACCAGCCATCTTTACTGTTTTCACTATTTGTTTAACCGCCTGATCAACACACTTAATCGCTTTAATTGTTGCTGATAGATCGCCAGTATGACCAATCATGTCTGCATTAGGAAAGTTAACAGCAATAAAATTAAATTCTCGCTCTTTTATTTGCT
>DAOWAM010000017.1 GCA_030634585.1 bacterium | reverse complement strand
TCTCAATGGTATAATGACGTTGTCCTTAAAGCAGAATTGGCTGATTATTCGCCAGTCAAAGGTTGTATGGTAATTAGACCAAATGGTTATGCGTTATGGGAAAATATTCAACAACAACTGGATAAAATGATTAAATCAGCCGGAGTAAATAACGCTTATTTCCCTCTTTTTATTCCCGAGTCATTTTTGAAAAAAGAAAAGGAACATGTAAAAGGATTCTCTCCTGAATTAGCGGTAGTAACAATTGGCGGAGGCAAGAAATTAGCTGAGCCAGTAGTTATTCGACCAACATCAGAAACAATAATGTATTATATGTTTGCTAAATGGATTCATTCTTGGCGAGATTTACCATTATTAATTAATCAGTGGTGTAATATTGTTCGTTGGGAAAAACGAACCTATCTTTTTTTACGAACTAGTGAATTTTTATGGCAAGAAGGACATACTTGTCACGCTACTCATCGGGAGGCAGAACAAGAAGTAAAACGAGCAATAGAGATGTACGTTAATTTTTATCGAGATTATTTAGCCATCGATGGCTATGTTGGTAAGAAATCAGAACGAGAAAAATTTCCTGGAGCAGTCGATACTTTTACCTATGAAATGTTAATGCCAGATGGAAAAGTTTTGCAAGGATGTACAGCGCATGATTTAGGACAAAACTTTGCACGACCATTTAATGTCCAATTTCAAGATAAAGATGGTAAAATGAAGTTTGTTTGGCAAACTTCTTGGGGTTTAAGTAGTCGATCAATCGGCGCTTTAATTATGGCGCATGGAGATAATCAGGGTTTAATTTTACCACCACGTATTGCGCCAATTCAAGTGGTCATCATTCCAATCATTAAACAACAGTCTGCTTTATCTTCATCAAATAATGAATTGCAAAACAAAATGAAAAAATATGTTTATCAAGTTGAACAAGATTTAAAAAATAAAAATATTCGTATTAAAACAGATTGGCGAGATCAAATGAGTATTGGTAGAAAATTCAATGAATGGGAATTAAAAGGCATACCATTGAGAATTGAAATCGGGGAAAAGGAAATCGATCAGCAAGAAATAACGTTAGCACGACGAGATAATAAAGCCAAACAAAAAATAAAAATTAATGATTTAGTAAAGACGGTAGAAAGTAATTTATTAGAAATTCAAAATAATTTGTTGATTCAAAGTAGAAAATTTCTTAAAGAACGTACTTATCAAGTTGATAAGTATCAAGAGTTCAAACAGATTATGAGCGACAAGCGAGGTTTTATTTCAGCTTATTGGTGCGGTAATTCTAAATGCGAAGAAAAAATTAAAAAAGAAACAAAAGCTAGTACTCGTTGTCTTTCTGCCGATCAAAAAAATAAAATGGGCAAATGTATTTATTGCGGAAAGTCGACTAATCAAAGATGGTTATTTGCTCAATCATATTAGCATTAGCATGAAATGAAGAAAATAAACAAACAACAAGATTTCTATTTTAAAAAAGCAAAAAACGCTGGTTATCCAGCGCGTTCAGTTTATAAATTAGCAGAAATAGATAAAAAGTATCGGTTGATTCATCGAGATGATTGGATTTTAGATTTAGGTTGTGCTCCTGGTTCCTGGCTACTTTATTTATCAGAAAAGGTGGGCAAACGAGGGAAAGTCATTGGTATTGATCAACGAGATCTTGATATTATTTTGCCGGATAATGTTTTATTTATTAAAAAAGACATCGATAAAATAGTACCTGCTGATTTAGAAAAATGGCGGAAAAGATTTTCTGTAGTTGTCTCTGATTTAGCTCCGTCAACTTCGGGGATTAAGTTTGCTGATGTTGAAGCGTCAATTATTCTTAGTAAACAAGCGTTGGCAATTGCCAAAATAGTTCTTAGATCAAAAGGCAACTTTGTGGTTAAAATTTTTGAGGGAACGGATAGTAACAAATTCGTTGAACAAAATAAAAAGATTTTTACTTTTACTAAACGTTTCAAGCCAACAGCAATCAGAAAGGGGAGTAAAGAATTTTATTTAATTAGTAAAGGGCTTGTTAAATAATCGTGAAAGAGAATTAGGCTTGCGTTTTTTATTTAATGGATTATAATATATATATACTTAGTCATTATTAATATAAAATATTATGGAAGAAGAAAAAAAAGAAATAGATCAACAAAAAATTCCTCAGTTAAATAAACACCGACGTTTTGATCAACGATCATTAGTCATCGTTATTTTAATGATGGTTTTAATTGCCAGTTTAATTTTGGGTATTAGCGGTAAGCTTTATTTTGTGTCGAAATCAAAAGTTCAACAAATAACTAATCAAGCAATTGATTTTATCAAAAGTCAAATACTTCAGCCAGGAACAGAAATTAATTTAGTTGATCAGAAATTTAACAAGCAATTAGGAACTTACGAATTTAAAATGAAATTGGGAGAAGAAGAGTTTATCTCTTATATTTCTCGCAATGGACAATTTTTATTTCCACAAGGAATATCAATGGAACAAGTAGAAGTGCCAGTTTCAGTGCCTGTAGTAGAAATTCCCAAACAAGAGAAAGCAGACGTAGAATTATTTGTCATGTCTTTTTGCTCTTTTGGCAATCAGGCGGAACTATTAATGTACGATGTACAAGAATTATTAAATAAAGTGGCCAATATCACGCCCAGGTATGTAATTTATGGTAATTATGAGGGCGGTTCAGCCGATTATTGTTTGGCGGATGGAAAATATTGTTCGATGCACGGGATCAACGAATTAAATCAAAATGTGCGTGAATTATGTCTTTGGGAAAAACATCCCGATCAATATTGGGAGTTTATTAAACAAATTGATGAACAATGTACCTTGAGTAATATCGAACAATGTTGGTTAACCGAAGCTAATAAAATGAAAATAGATACGGTGGAAATTAGTACTTGTCAAATTAATGAAGCGGTAGAACTTTTGGAAGAACAAGTTTTATTGAATAATAAATATGGCGTGCAAGGTTCACCCGATTTAGTAATTAACGGCGTACATTATCAGGGTGAACGGACTGCTGAGGGCTATAAACAAGCAATTTGTTCTGGATTTAATCAACCGCCAGTTGAATGTCAGCAAACTTTATCTGATACTAACGCGTCAGTTGGTAACTGTGGTTAATATAAAAATATTTAAATTATAATTAATAAATATGGAATTTCCTAAATTGATAATTAAATCAAGAAAATTATTTGGTCGTAAAACAAATAAATTAAGATTACGCAGAATTATTCCCGGAGTGATTTATGGACATGGGATTAAAGCACAATCAATTACCGTTTCACTATATGAGTTTGAAAAGATTTATCAACAAGTAGGTGAGAGTGGATTAATTGACTTAATAATTGATCGCCAAAAACCAATTAAGGCACTGGTTCGCGATGTACAAAACGATCCACGTACCAACGAAATAAACCATATTGATTTTTATCAGGTAAAAAGTGGAGAAAAAATTACTACTGAGGTTACACTAAAGTTTATTAATGAAGCTCCAGTAGTTAAAGAAAAGGGCGGTATTTTGGTAACTAATTTAGAATCATTAGAAATTAAATGTCTACCAGTTAATTTAATCAATGAGCTAGAGGTTGATTTATCTAATTTAAAGGATTTTAACGATAAAATTAGAATTAAAGATTTAATAATTCCGTCAACCATCGAAATAATTAATGATTTAGTAGAAGCAGTTGTTTTAGTGAAAGAACCACGTGCTGAAGAAGTAAAAACAGTCGAAGAAACTTTAGAAGAAGAACAATCGACAGAAGGAGAAAACAAAGAAGGAAAAGAAGATAAACCCGTCTCTACCAAGGCTATGGCGGGCGAGGGAAAAGAAAAAGATCAAAAGAAGCCCGACTTAGCGGGCAAAGGAAAAGAATAGTCAAATGCCAAAAAGATATTTTATTGACGCTGTTTTTCACCAACAAAAAGGACAAAACAAAAATTTATTGAATCAAAAATTATTAGTTGTTGCAATTATAATCTTTTTATTAATTGTTTTTACTATTAGTTATTGTTTATTTGGTTTTAATTCTAAAGATGATGGCGATGTAATTAATTCCAAGACATCAGAACAACAAAATAAAACAAAAACTCCGTTAATATTCAGTGCTTTAAATGGAGTTTTTTTAAATAAACAAGATAAGGAGTTATTGCCTGTAGCGGTATTAATTGACAATATTATTGATGCTTGGCCACCGAGTGGAATTAATCAAGCCAGTATTATTTACGAAGTGCCAGTAGAGGCGGGAATTACTAGATTAATAGCTATATTTAGTCAAACAAATTTACCACAAAAAATTGGGCCAGTAAGATCGGCTCGCCCTTATTTAGCGCATTTAGTTGGTGAATATGGTGCTTTGTTCGTTCACGCTGGAGGAAGTTTTCAAGTGCTTCAAGAATTAAAACAAGGGGATCATCAAGTGTATAATGTAGACGCACTCACTTCAGATGGAAGATATTTCTGGCGAGGAGTAGATAAAAAAGCGCCACATAATCTTTTCATTTCCAAAGATAATTTACAACAAATAATTACTAAACGACAATTACCGACAGAAGCTAATTTTTCTTCTTGGCTATGGCAAGACGAACCGTCGATAGAAAAAAGACCGATTATTAGCTCAGAAATCATTATTAATTTTTCTAATAGTAGCTATCAAGTGAAATGGCGTTATCAACGGGAAACTAATCATTATCTTCGTTGGCAAAAGAATTTGGCTTATTTGGATGATCAACGCAAACAAATAGAAACTAGTAATATAATTATTCAATATGTTCCGGTAAGTATTATTGATTCAGTCGGTCGACGAAAAATTGATTTAACTGGTCAAGGAAAAACAATTGTTTTTCGTGATGGACGAACTATTATTGGTCAATGGAAAAAAGAAAATAATCGCACTCGTTTTTTTGATGAAAACGACAAAGAAATTGCTTTTAATAGCGGACAGATATGGATTGAAATTGTTCCGGAAGAAACAGATGTAATTTATTGATAAAAATATAAATTAATTATTTTTTTATGGTTTCGTGTATTTTTAGATCAGATGCCAAATAAATAAGACAGTAGTATTACAAAAATAAAGTTATAAAATAAGAAAAGAACCGCCTTTGGCGGTTCTTTTAAATTATATCAAATTTGAGTATAAACCCAAATATGATACCAGCAATTAGTCCAAAACGAAATAAGATTGTAAAGATGTCCTTTTGTTTTTCTAATTGTACTAGCAACATGCTAATGATACCCGCTCCGATAAGGTTTACCATGATAAGCAAAAACCAAAGTTTCAATCGAAAAAAATTGCAAATAGTAATAGATAAACCAGCACCAATGAGAAATCCGCCACTGAAACAAAACAAAATTAGAATAATAAATCCAATCAGAACAAGAATGGATCCTAATACAATCATCAAAAAACTTTTATTATCCAAAACAAGCCTCCTTTATTTTTTGTTACTTTAAATATAACATGTCTAAATTATTGTGTCAACCCTGTTAAATCCCACGAAGTGGGAATTTCGCCAAAGGCGAAAATATTTAACAGGGTCAATCCCGTTAAATCCTGTTTGACAGGAGTGGATCTACCACAATTTAAAAGAGTTAGTTCTCCTAGAAATCTTTAATGAAATTAAATAAAAATGCTAACTACTCGATCTTGTTGTTGTAAATCTTTGCTTATTTTTATTTTTGCTTGTGATATCCGCTGATTAGTGGATTGTTTAATTATGGTTTTAATTTGTTTATTTTGTCGCGAATCAATTTCTAAAAAGATCTGCTTAACGGAAGGAAAAAAAGAACCAATTTGCGCTAATAATTGTTGGTAATAAAATAAACCATTATTGGCTGACAATAAAGCTAATTTTGGTTCATATTTCTGAATTGACATACTCGTTTGTCGATAAACAGTAGGGGAGAGATAAGGGAGGTTAGCGATAACCAAATCGATTTTTAGGTTTCGTAATGGTTTAAGTAAATTACCCCGTCGAAAATTAATTTTTACTTGGTGCTGTCGAGCGTTTTTTTTGGCCACTGATAAAGCATGTACAGAAATATCAGCGGCATATACAATAGCATTGGGTAAATATTTAGCTAAAGTAATCGCTAAACAGCCGCTACCAGTGCCAATATCAGCGATAATTAAAGATTCATTTATTGGATGATGTAATAATATTTGTTCAATTAATAATTCACTTTCTGGACGAGGAATTAATACGTGTTGGTTAACAAAAAAATTTAATCCGTAAAATTCCTTTTGACTAATTAAATATGCGATTGGTTTGCCTTGTTGTCGTTGTTTAATTAATTTTTGCCATTGTTTTTTTTGCTGATTATTTATCAGTTCTTGCTCATGCATATAAAGCCAGTGCTTTGTTTTTTTGACAATAAAACCTAATAATAACTCGCTATCTAATTGCGGGTTATCAGAAAAAGAAGATAATGATTCATTACCTGATTGTAATAATTCTTTAATCGTCATTATCATCATTTAAGGTGTTGATGATTTTATCTAAATTACCGTTTAAAACTTCGGAAAGATTATACCAGCTTTTTTGTAAACGATGATCAGTAATGCGATTTTGGGGAAAATTATAAGTGCGTATCTTTTCTGACCGTTTTGCTTGACCAATTTGCCCACGACGCGTTTCTTTCATTTTAGTAGCTTTTTCTTCTTGTTGTTGAGTTAATAAGCGAGAACGGAGAACAGTCATTGCTCTTTCTTTATTTTGTTTTTGACTTCGCTCATCTTGACAAGCAACGACTACGTTAGTTGGCAAATAAGTAATACGGACAGCAGAAGAATTCTTTTGCACACTTTGCCCGCCATGACCAGAGGCACGATAAGTGTCTATTCGTAGATCATTCGGACTAATACTAATATCGGTTGGTTTTGCCTCTATTAGAACGGCAACCGTAGCGGTAGAAGTGTGAATTCGTCCACTTTTTTCTGTTTCTGGTATTCGTTGAACGCGATGAACACCACTTTCATTTTTTAATAATTGATAAGTATTGGTTCCATGAATAGAAAAAATTACTTCTTTGAATCCTTGTAAACTAGTGCGATTAGCATCAATCAAATGAACAGTCCATTTTTTTTGTTCGGCAAAATGATTGTACATTCGAAATAAATCGGCGGCGAAGAGAGCTGCTTCATCACCACCGGTGCCGGCTCTAATCTCAATGATAATATTCTTACTTTGATTTATTATTTGCTCTGATCGAGATAATTTATTTTTTTGTTGTTTTAAATTATCTAAATCTTCTTGCGCTAACGCTAATAATTCTGGGTCTGTTTCTTTATCTAATATTTCTTGCGCCGAAGAAATATCCTGGTTAATTTTAATCAATTCTTTTTTTTGAGTTAGTTCCATTTTTATTTGACCATATTCTTTGGACAGTTGCATCAATAATGGCGGTTGATTAATTATCTCTTTATCTTGCAATTTTTTTTCTAATTCACTTGCACGAGTTTCTAATTCATTTAATTGTGACGATTTCTTTGTTTCGTTCATTTTATTTTTTATTTTATTTTTTAATATAATTTAATAAAGTAAATAAAAATCGTTAATTTAAAAATTAACGATTAATATTATTTAAGTTTTTAAACTAACTATTTTTTATTTTTTTTTCTTTTTTATTTGCGATCTTTGAATCAGGCATATCCTTTTTAGTAGTAGATGATTTTGATTTAACACTTTTTAATTTTCGTTTCATTTTTTCTTGATCTAACACTTTCTTCTTGTCAATTATTTTTTGATAGCGATCAATTCGACGAGCTGTATCAATTAATTTTTGTTTGCCAGTGTAAAAAGGATGACACTGTGAACAAATTTCAACTTTCATTTCTTTGATAGTTGAGCCAATAGTAAATTGAGCGCCACAAGAACAAATAATTTTTGCTTTTGGATAGTAGGTTGGTTGAATGTCTTTTTTCATTTTTTTAATAGTTATATTTTTTTAAAACTCTTAACGACATTATCCTATCACAATCTATTTTTTTTGACAAGCTATTTTAAATACTATAAAATAACAAGGTTAATAGTAATTAATTATTTAAATAAATATTTATGGTTAAAACTCCAACAATTTCAGAATTGTTTGAAGCAGGTGTTCATTTTGGTCATCTCTCTTCTAAATGTCACCCTAAAATGAAACAGTATATTTATGGTGTACGTAGTAATATTCATATCATTGATTTAGAAAAAACTGTTGATAAATTAAAATTGGCCTTGGAATTTATTACCAAAGTAGTATCGCAAAAGGGGAAAGTTTTATTAGTTGGTACAATACCACAAGCCAAACAATTAATAAAAGAAACAGCCGAGAAATTAGATATGCCTTACGTTAATGAACGATGGTTGGGGGGAACATTAACTAATTTTAAGGTAATTATGGAGAAAGTAAAAAAAATGGATCGGTTGGCAAAAGAAAAGGAAGAAGGTTATTGGTCTAGATATACTAAAAAAGAACGACTTAATTTGGGTCGAGAACTAGCAAAATTAAAAGTAGCAGTTGCCGGATTGAAAGAATTGACTAAATTGCCAGAAGCAATTTTTGTTGTTGGTTTGAAAAAAGAGAAAACGGTAGTCCAAGAAGCTAAGGCGAAGAATGTTCCAATTATTGGTTTAGTAAATACGAATTTTAATCCGGAATTAATTGATTATCCGATTTTAGTTAATGATAAAGGAATTAAATCTATTCAATTAATAGTTTCGTTGGTTAATCAGGCGATTATGGAAGGATTAGAAAAAGCAATTCATGAAACAAAAGACGTACCGTCTGTCGCTATTAAAAAAACAAAAAATAAAATTTAATAATTTAATAACATGGACACAAAATTAATTAAACAACTTCGTCAATCAACAGGTGCGGGTTGGTTGGCTTGTCAACAAGCTCTAGCAGAAAGTAAACAAGACGCTTCTAAAGCAATAGAAATTTTGAGAAAAAAGGGAAAAAAAATTGTGGCAATCAAAAAATCTCGCCAAACCAAAGAGGGTAAAATTGGTTTTTATTTACATAACGATAGTAAAATAGCGGCCTTGGTGATGGTTAATTGTGAAACTGATTTTGTTGCCAAAAATAAAGAATTTATTAATTTGACACATGACTTAGCAATGCAAATAGTAGCTACTAATCCACAATATTTAGACATAAAAGATGTACCAAAAGAAATAATAGAAAAAGAAAAAGAGATTTATCGCCAAGATTTAAAGAAAAAACCAACCGATATTCAAGAAAAGATTATTACTGGTAAATTAAAAAAGTTTTATTCGGAAATTTGTTTATTAGAACAACCGTTTATTAAAGATTCCCAACAAACAATTACAGACTTATTAACAGTTTATATTTCTCGTTTTAAAGAGAACATTAAAATTACCAAGTTCATCCGCTGGGAAATATAGTTTCCTTAAAATTGAATTAAGGGTGGATATGCTTTATAGCATGAAAGACATTATTATTATTAATGGAAAATATTTTGATAATAAATATGTTTTTGTAAAAGTTTTAATTAGAAACTTAATTATTTATTATGATTATTTTAAGCGCACAAGCAGCGCGTTGGGATGAAACCCAATATTTTAGTTACCTTTCTAATCATCAACTAATTAAGCTAGATGATTTTAGA
>DAOWAM010000071.1 GCA_030634585.1 bacterium | reverse complement strand
CTTTTCAATTTGTTCTTTTGATAAAACTAATGCAATAAAACGTAACGCGTTTTGCTCTAGTAATGACAAAGATTCTTTTTGCCAATGAGAATAAACGTCATTAGCAGCCATCAAACCACCATATCTAGTTAATAAGTTAACTAACTTGTTTCGTACAGGAGTAACTATTTTTAAAAAGTGATTCGACTTTTTAATTGTTGCAATAGTTATTTCAATAATTTGTCTAATTCTCTCTCGACTTAATTTGTATTGTTTCTGTTTTCCTATTAACGCTAATGTAACCTTGCTCTTGTTTGATTTCATCTCCGCTAAATGATAGTAATAACGAAGAATGTCTTGAGATCTTTTCTTTAGTGGACTAAGTAAAAGATCGATTGTTTTAGCTAATTTCTTTTCTTGTTTCATAAAATTAAATATAAATTAATTATTTAAAATACGACGAATAATTTTTCCCCCATAACGAATGATGTCTTGATAAGTTACTAACAACATTAATCCAATTAAAATAAAAAAACCTAAATTATTGACCAGAATTTCAATTTTTTTGTTATTCGGTTTACCGCGAATACCCTCAACAATTAAAAAAGAAATTTGTCCTCCGTCTAAGGCCGGGAATGGTAAAATATTTATTAAAGCAAAGTTAATTGCCAACAGAGCGGTAAACTGCAATAAATAGACAAAACCTAATTTGGTTACTTCAGCCGTTAAAACAGCAACACCAATTGGTCCAGTTAAAACTTGCCCTACTGATTGATGATTAAATAATCTAATTATTATTTGTATTAAAGCAATTATAATCTGGTAAAGAAAAACAAAAGTTGCTTTGATGCCTTGCCAAATACTTAGCGGGAAAGGATAACTAACGCGACCAACTTTTGCTAATTGAAGACCTAAAACAAATTTATCCTTCATTTCGGCCGGTAATTCATTGGTAGAAATAATTTGTTGTGCTAATTGCGGCGTAAGATCGATTGAAAGAGATTCTTGGTTGCGTTCAATTTGTAAATTTACTTTTTTATCTTTAGTTTGATTGAGATAGCTTTGAATATCAATAGTTTCCTTTACTAATTGATTATCGATTTTAATTATTTTATCGCCGATTTCGACCCCAGCTTGTTTAGCGGGAGAATCATCAAAAACAGCAAATATTTGAATTGACTCATCTTTTATCTTTGCGTAAGACGATAAATTATCTTCAATTATTTCCGGCGCGCCTAAAGAAAAAACAATTGATAATAAAATAATGGCCAATAATAAATGTGTTAATACTCCTCCACTAAGAATCAAGATTCGTTTGCCCAGTGATTTATCAGAAAAACTATCCATTTTACGCTCGCCCTGAGCTTGTCGAAGAGTAGAATCATTTTCCGTTTCAATCTCATCCATTCCTTTTATTCTATTGAATCCGCCAAAAGGAATCCAATTTAACGAATAGATTGTATTTTGCTTATTCAATTTTTTGTTTTTCTTTCCGCGTCCCCAAAAAAAATGAAGTTTTTTGGTAATATTATCTCGTTGATAACCACAAATACGAGGTGGATAGCCAAGTCCAAACTCTTCTACTTTTACTCCGGCACGCTTAGCTAAAACAAAATGGCCAAGCTCGTGAGTAATAACCAAAATGCTTAAAATTATAATAAAAACAAGTAACGCTAACCACATAATTAGTTAAACAAATTTAATTAAATTAAATAGTCATTATCTCCGTCTTTTTATACTGTTCAATCTCTTTGATTTGTCGATTAAAATCGTCTATTTTTTTATCTAGGTTTTCTTGTAATCGATATTTATCATCTTCTGTGATTTCTTTATTTATTTCTTGTTGACGAATTTTGTCACGATGCTTATCTCGTAAATTGCGCAAGCTAATTCTTGTTCTTTCCAATTTATCATTGAGAATCTTAATAATTTCTTTACGTTTTTCTTCAGTCAATGGCGGAACATTAATACGAATGATTTTTTCTTGTACTATCGGATTTAGGTCTAATGTTGATTGTTGAATCCCTTGCATAATTTCTTTTATTAAAGTAGCGTCCCAAGGTTGAATCACTAATGTTCTTGCTTCTGAACAATTAATAGTCGCAACCTGTTTTAATGGTGTTTTTACTCCATAATTATTAACTAAGACATGTTCTATCAAAGCCGGACTAATTCGATTGGAACGCAATGAAATAAGATCTTGTTTAAGAAAAGAAATTATTTTGTCAGCTTCTTGAATAAAATCATTAATTATTTCCATAATTTTATTTATTATATTTTGTTTAGATTAAAAATAACCGCTTGATGGTGCTTTAACTTTTATTACTCCTAAATATAATTGATTAGTATTATCTGGATCGACTAAGAAAAAAACTGGCGCTTGCGAGGTGGGTAACGATTTAGATACCCAATGAATTCCTCCATCTCGAGTACGATAAATAGCGCGATTAGTCGCATAATAAATTTCATTAGAATTATGTGGATTAACTGCCACAGAATAAATAGTTATTTGATTTGGTTGAGAAACTAATTGATAGTTTTCCCAGGTTTTTCCACCATCACTAGATTTGATTAAACCATATTGATTGATTAATACCAAAGCGTCCGGTTGCGCTAAACTAAAAATTGCTTGGCTAAATCCCTTTAACTTGCCATAACTTTCTAATCCAGCAGTTAGATCATCCCAACTTTGTCCCATATCACTACTTTTATAAAGTTTGGTGGAAGTAAAAACATAAATTAAACGAGTATCGTGTGGATTAATTAATAGTTGTTTAATTGTTTTATCAAAAGCGTGTAGCATTGACCAACTTTGTCCATAATTAGTGCTTAGTAATAAACGTCCATCGGAAAAAGCAGCATAAATTTGCGCTGGATTATAATTATCAATCATTAAGGAAGTAATAGTGCTACTTGGTTGTGAGTCAAAATAAATCTTTTTCCAACCACGACAACAATCATTACTGGTATAGATAGAATTACCGATAGCAACATATACTTTAGCTTTATCTTTCGGATCAACTGACACGGCTCTAATTAGACCTGCTGGTAAATTACTGACTGATTGCCAATAATTTCCTCCATTATAAGTGTAAAATAAACCATTTTGTTTTGTTCCTAAATAAAGCGTTTGTGAATCTTGTGGATCAAAAATTAATGTCGTTGCTTGAACATTACCAATTGTTTTAATTGTCTGATCAATAGTCGGAACAGCAATCGCCTTTTTCCAACTATCAGCTCGATCAAATGATTTATAAATTCCCCCGTCAATATTAGTTTTTATTTGGATACAACCCCCTAAAGAAAAAACTAAAATAAAACCAAGAAGAAAAAATAAGATTCCTGCTGATAAACGATTCTTTTTGAACATAAGTTTAAGCGTTAATTATTATTTGATTAAGATTAATTTAATTTTACCACAAAATTATTCTTTTAGCAACAAAATAATACGATATTATTTTATCTCTTTCAAATTTTTAATAAAAATTTTTAAATGGCAAAACCGAGCTAACATTTTGGTTTTAATATTTTTTTTGTT
>DAOWAM010000082.1 GCA_030634585.1 bacterium | reverse complement strand
GAAAGAAGAAAAAAATAAAACTGTTCAAAAAAAAGAAAAAACATATTTAGAAGAAAAACAAGCGGGAAAAATCTTGATTAAACCATTAATTACTGAGAAAGCGACGAATTTGGGACAAATAAATAAATATGCATTTGTAGTGAGTCGTCGAGCAACGAGAAATGACATTAAACGAGCGATTGAGGAAGTATATCATTTTTCACCAATTAAGATAAACACATTAAATTATAAAGGAAAACAAATTCGTTATGGACGCCAATCAGGCAGAACTAAAAAATGGAAAAAAGCAATTATTACTTTAGCTAAGGGCGACCGCATTGAATTATATGAACATCAATAAAATTTAAATTATTTTATGACTATCAAGCTATACAAACCAACTACACCTTCTCGGCGACATAGTAGTATTGTTAAACGAAGTGATTTGTCAAAAGATAGACCACAACGATCTTTACGTTTAATTAAAAAAAATAAGGCGGGGAGAAGCCATGGTAAAATAACTTGTCGTCATCGAGGCGGAGGTGCTAAGAGGTATTATCGATTAGTTGATTTCAGACGAAATAAATTTGATATTTCAGCTAAAGTAATATCTTTAGAATATGATCCAAATCGAACTACTTATCTTGCTTTAGTTTGTTATATAGATGGAGCAAAACGGTACATTTTAGCTTCAAAGGATTTAAAAGTAGGTGATCAAGTTTGTTCCTCTCAGAATAAAATAGAATTTAAACAGGGCAATCGAATGCCATTAAAGTTTATACCAGTAGGAACAATGGTTTACAATTTAGAATTTTTCTATTTGCAAGGAGGTAAGGTTGTTCGTTCAGCTGGTACCGGCGCAACAATATTGGCGCAAAAAGAAAAATTTACTGATGTAAAAATGCCATCTAATGAGATTAGAAAATTTCCTAATTTAGCATCAGCGACAATTGGTCAAGTAGCTAATTTTGAACATAAGATGGTTCGTTTAGGAAAGGCAGGTCGAAAACGACATTTAGGTTGGCGACCTACAGTACGTGGAAAAGCAATGAATCCTTGCGATCATCCACATGGCGGAGGAGAAGGACATAATCCAATTGGTTTAAAACATCCAAAAACACCATGGGGTAAACCAGCGTTAGGACCAAGGACACGTCGAAAGAAAAAATGGTCAAATAAATTTATTATTAAAAGAAGAGCAAAAAAAAGGAGGGGTTAATAAAAAAATAAATATTTTATTTTATGTCACGTTCACTTAAAAAGGGTCCGTACGTTGATCCTAAATTAATGAAAAAGATTTCCAAAGCAGAAAATAAACAGGAAATTAAAACCTGGGCTCGTGCCTCAACAATCGTTCCCGAAATGGTTGGTTTCACCATTGGAGTTCATAATGGTAAAATACATATCCCAGTATTAATTAACGAAAATATGGTTGGTCACAAATTAGGAGAGTTTTCTCCAACAAGAAAATTTGTTAAACATGGTGGAAAAATACAGCGTGATCTAGAAAAAGGAAAGAAATAAAACAAGCCATTATTAATATAGAATTAATTTAATTTTATGGAAGTTACTGCCTATTTAAAACGTTTGAATATGTCACCGCGCAAAGTTCGTTTAGTTGTTGACGTTATTCGTAATAAAGATGTAATTGAAGCACAGGGACAATTAACTTTTTTAAATAAAAGAGCTGGAAAAACAATATTGAAATTATTAAATTCAGCAATCGCTAATGCAGAGAATAATTTTAATTTACAAAAAGGAAATTTATATATTAAAGAAATTAGAGTAGACGAAGCTCCAATTCTTTATCGTTGGCGATCACGTGCTTTTGGTAGAGCAGCTAAAATTAGACATCGCTCATCTCATTTAAGAATTATTTTAAGTGAAAGAATACCTAGTCAAACAAAAAAAATCATTAAAACAACACATTTATCTAAACCAAACGTAGTTAATGAATTATCTCGGGAAGCTGCTGATATACCAACAATAAATGTTGATAAAAATGAAAAGAAAGCAGAACAGTTAATAGAAGAGAAAGAAAAGAAATTTGATGTACGTCGACAGGGGAAACATCGACACAAACAACATTCAGACAAAATGAATACTAAGAAAAAGGGAGGAATTATTAAAAGAATGTTTCGTCGAAAATCAGGTTAATTATTGCCCTTAGGCCTTACCTAATTATCGGTGATGGGAGCTATTCTCAGCGCAATTAGATTAGACAGATTATTTCAATAAATAAATTTATCCCTAATTCCTCATTTATTTGAGTCCGGTCCCTAAGTTGGGGCTCCGGTAAGATCTCGGCTAAATAGCCTAAGGACGTTTTTCACTTTAAACTTTAAGTTTTATCATTATGGGTCATAAAGTTTCTCCGATTGCTTTTCGGATTCCACATGTAAAAAAATGGACTTCTTCATGGTTTTCTAAAAGATTTTTTGCGCAAAACTTAGAAAACGATGTTAAAATTAGAGATTTTTTAAAAAAGCGTTTTAAAAAAGCCGAGATTGATCAAATCAATATTGAACGAACAATGGATGATATTAAGATTATCATTTATACAGCAAAGCCGGGGTTAATTATTGGAAAAAAGGGGCAGGATATAGCCAATCTTAGACAAGTAGTTATAAAACGTTTTTTAAATAATAAAACTAAATTAGAAATTGAAATTAAAGAAGTTTCTCAGCCACTTTTATCAGCGCAAATTGTTCTAAGTAAAATAATTATTGATTTAGAAAAAAGAGTTCGTTATCGTCGAGCAATGAAACGAATGTTGGAACAAATCAAACAAGCTGGTGCGAAAGGCGCAAAAATTAAATTAGCTGGTCGATTGAACGGAGTAGAAATCGCTCGTAAAGAAACTTTGGCTTGGGGGAGAATGCCATTGCAAACAATACGTAGTGATATTAACTATGCGCAAGGAGAAGCACATACAATTTATGGTTCAATAGGAATAAAAATCTGGATTTATCGAGGTGATATTTTTACTCATTCATCAAAGGAAGTTATAAATTCTAAT
>DAOWAM010000069.1 GCA_030634585.1 bacterium | reverse complement strand
AGAAAACATGGGTCAGCAAAGCGTTATCGAAACGATAATAGATAAGGGTAAAGATTTAATTGGAGAAAAAAGCGCGGATAAAATTGACGATACCGACAATGACAATGAATCAGTAGTCCAATCAACAGGAAAAGTGAACGGCGATATTATGGTAGAAATAACAGCTTATCAGATGTATTTTATGTACTTGGTAGGGGAACAACCGGAAAGAGCCAGCGCAATGCAAAAAGAAATGGATGATCTTTATAAAAAATACAGTGTTACCGAGGATGAAGTTGAAGCTTACGGCAATGATTTGGGAGATTTGGAAATTATGGGATTGTTACAACGAATAAATGCTCGTGTGGTGGAATTACAGGAGGCCGATAAATAACTTTTATTTTAATCAGAATCAATTAAATGGCTAAACCATATCAACATGCGACTTTGATTTGTGTTATTCTTAGTGTTTTAGCATTAATTGGGATTTTGGTGGGCGTGCGTGCATCAAATCCTTTAATTATAATTATTTTTTTATTACCCACGGTTATTTATGAAGTCTATCGGACAGAAGGAAAATCAACCAAGTGGGCGTCCTGGGGATTATTAGCAATATTTATTGCTGTAGCGATATTGATTATTGGACATATCAATTATGATTTAGCAAAGTTCTTTGGAACCACCAGTAAATATATTGGTGGTTATCGAGTACCATTAGGCGATGTTAAGGTCGTTGGACCAGTGATTATGGCTGTTTTGTCGGCAATATTATTCAGTCGAACCAGGGGCCGTTATACTAAATGGCTAGCAGTAATTATTTTTATTACTTCCTTTGTAATTGTTTATGCTTTAGATCCAACTATTTTCGGTCAATTGCTTCGCTGGGGCGTTAATACTGGATTAGAACAAATTAATTTGTAGTCCCGAGATTTATCGGGTCCCTAGGTCATTTTCAATGACCGGGATCCCGGGCAAAGCCCTAGGGAGACCTTGGTCTAATTTATTAGACCTAGGGGTAAAATAGAATTTATTTAACAACCAAACTATTTAATTTATATAAGCGTTGGTAATCATTAAAGAATACATAGTTTTTCGTTTTTCTTGTATCATTATATAACTATAAAAGAAAAGGTCGGGTTTTAATAATCTAATGTTAATTAAAGCTTATGAAAAAAAATAAACTAATTATTGTCGCTATTGTAGTGTTATTATTAGGAGTTAGCTTGGCTGGTGGTTGTGTACAAAAACAAACAGGAACGCCAATGATACCAGAAGAAGAAGCGATTGAGTCAGTGGTAGAAGAGACAGAAAAAACACCGGTGGAAATCTATTTTGATAATACTAAAGTAGTAGAACCACAAAGCGAAAAAGGCCAGGCAGTTAACGCAGTTTTATTACCTGCATTAAAAGAAGTTTATGATATAGAGGTGGATGGAAAAATAATTAATCAAGTCAAACTTAAAGAAGAATTTGGGCCAATGCTTACCTATGTATTTAATCGTGTGATCGTTGATGCTGATATGACTATAATAAAAACTAAATTAGAATCAGCTGGTTTTCAAACAGGTGAATTTTCAGGAAAAGGAATGACCATGACAAAAACAGGATCTAATTGGGTTTTTACTTTCCAAATTGATAACCAGGAAAAAGCATTATTAGAAGTAACTTATTAATTATTAGGATAAACTAGTTATTACTTCACGTAGTTTGTGTGACGCCAGTTATTATTAAGAATATGAGGCTGTAAAATAGCAAAATTAAATAAGTTTTTGATAGACCTCCCTAAAATTATAATTTTAGGGAGGTCTATTTTAATTAGATTAACCCCGTTAAATCCGCCCAGGGGCGGTGCGAAGCAATTTAACTGGGTTGACATCATCATTGCTTCGTGATAGTCTAATAATATTAATTGATTTATTAAAAATAAAAAGGAGGTCATAATGACAGAAAGGGATAAGGAGAAGGGGAACGAGCATAGAGGAAGGGGACACAGAAGTATAGAAACCCAAGGAATGAAATACATTGGCGAGGGTGGACGTGGTAGCAAAGCACATGTGGATATCTACTTGTGTAATCGATTCCCGGGAATCGGCGGTGAAATTATTACCTACCAGTCGCTACCAGTTGCTTTTAGGAGGTTGTTTTATGCGTATTCAAGATCGGGAATCGAGATGTTTTATCGGCATTTGATAATCAAGAAAATAGAAGATTATTTTTTCCGAAAGGGCGTCTATAATTATGCGCACATTGCTCGACCTTTAGGTACGATTAAAGAAGGATACATCTATGAGTGGGTTTTTGGCGAAGAAGGATTTGTTTGGGAATATACCGAGGTTGGTGGTAAGTGTGTTAGGGTCATGCTAGATGAATGGGGTGAATTTATCGGCGCTTTTCTTTCGGCAGGTATTGATCTCGGGGCCGATTGTACTGACGCAGATGATGGAAGAACATCACAAAACATCATCCATCAGTTGGATCCATATAAGGCTGAAGAAACACTTAGCAAAGTTTGGAAGAGAATAGATTTTGGTTCTGAAAGTATTAGAATCGATTTCGACAAGATTGCCGAATACTTAGTTAAATACGAACAAGACATGCGTCAACTTCTAAGCATGGGCAGGTTTGAACTTCTTTACTTGACAACAGAATATTTAAAGTACGGCAGTAAAATCAGCGAAAGAGATTTGGGGAGATTAGAGCAATTAACACTCAATTATCGAATATCAACCTTATCGCATTTAAGTATGAGTGGCGTGGAGACAGCACCGGGGATAAAGTTGATTTCTAAATAATCTAAAAAGCAGATGGTGAACCACCATCTGCTTTTATTGTATGGCGATATTAATCAATTGATGATATAATTATTAATAAAGGTCGATATTGTGATTTAATTAATTAATTAATTAATTATAAAAAAATGAAACAAATAAAAAGAATAAGTATTATTTTAACAATTTGTGTTTTATTTATTCCCATTGTTATTTTTGCGCGAAATGGACAAGCGGAAGTGAAACAGACAGGGTTTACCATCGAGGGTAATCAGGTAGGAGCGAGACAAATTAATAGAATAGAAGCCGTAACTACGTCGGTTACAGCGGAGGATAGTATTGATAGCGTTGACAATGATGATACTGATAACATTGGTAATGTCAAAGGCGTTGGCGTGGGTAATAAAAGTAACAATAGTCTCATATTGGGAGGTGAGGCGATCAAGCGACGTAGTCGAGTAGCTAATGCAGTACAGGAAATGTTAGTAGTAGCTGATCGAAACGGTGGCATTGGTCAACAAGTTAGAGTCATCGCACAACAACAAAAAGAGATGCATGAAACAATTGAGCAATTAGTACAACAGGTTAAAGAACGATCAAAGTTCGTTAGATTTTTAATTGGGCCTAGATATCAACAATTAAAAAACGCAGAAGATTCACTACAAGATAATCGTAATCAATATTCGCAGAAATTAGAAGATTTACGTATGCAAATGAATCAAGTAGATGCAGATTCAATGAACGAACAAATACAAAAGATACAACAAGTGAGTGAAGATATTGAAAGTGAGATAGAACAAGCAAGAAAAGGATTTAGTTTATTTGGTTGGGTAGTTAAAATGTTTGTTAAATAATATTCGATTTTTCTTAAAGATTTCAAAAACAAATGAGCTTAATATTAAGCTCATTTGTTTTTGATCATATTTAGTTTAAGTGTTATAATTCTAAATAATTTATAAAAGAATCTTTT
>DAOWAM010000063.1 GCA_030634585.1 bacterium | reverse complement strand
TCTCTAATTTCAATTTGATATCCACCGTTCAAAACATTAACTCCTAATTTAAAGTATTTAAAATTAGGGGGTATTGTTAATTCAATTGGTAAATAAAACGATAATAGATCATTATTTTGCGCATTAGTAACTTTCATTGTTGCCAAATCAATTGGTGCCCCAATAATATTATCACTAGCGTCATAAGTTTCAATACTTATCGTTCCATTGTCTCCGCCAGATAAACCAGTTAAAATTGCATATAAATTAAGCGCATTGGCTAATAATAAACCGTCTATCTCTATTCCGTCTTTAAGCCGCAATTCTGTCGTCACAGTCCCTTTTTCAAAAATCTCACTTGTTAATATTCAATTAGCTCAATCAAAGTAATGCATTCCTACCGTTAAAATTGGAATAATTGTACTGCCGCTTTTCTTTAATTTAAATATTGATACTGATAGTTGATCTTCAACGTTACCAATTTCAGCTTGATTTTGAATGCTTAAAATCTCATTAACCTCAATCTGTGTGACATTTTCACGGTTGACAGTCTGTTGTGTTACTGCAATATTAGACAATGATTCAGTTACTGGATCAGATACTCCAGTTAATAAAGTCGTTTGACCTTCTAGAATCTCAGCGTTGAATTCAGCTATCTTTGCAGCGTTATTAGAAACGTTTTTATTAGTTACTGCTAAATCTGTTTTTTTAACAAATTGATTAGCTTGTAATGTTTCTGGCAAATCGTTCCCATCAATAAAAGCTTGAAAATTATTACTATAAAATTTGCTCTGTGCGTCTTGTGGAATATATTTTTGTATTTCATCTTTATCTTTAGTATAAGAAGAGGCGGGGGAATCACTAAATGTGATGCTTTGCCCGCCCACAATTGATTCTGAAGGAGTAATATTATTGCTATCTCAATATCTGGCGATGTCAAATATACCTTCGACTCATCCCGTTGCATATTCAGGTAAAAAGTTTTTACCATCACCAAATTCCGTTTCTTGATCTGGGTCAATATCTGATCCGTTTTCAATAAGTCAAGAAATAACACCTTGATCAAAATTTATAATGTCATCAATATTATAAAGTGGTTCAGTTACCACTTCACCGTCAACTACTTGAGAAGTAGTCAAATTTAATATGTCATTTTGAATGAGCAAAACAAAACCCTGTCTTGCTCATGCATTTACAAAGGCATTTGCCTTAATTAATTTATCAGCAAAAGTATTAATTTTATCTTCATCAGTTTCTTCGGTTATATTGTTTGCCGGAACTGTTGAAGCCGGCTTTACTAAGTTTGAGATTATTGCAGTTGCATCATCTAATTTTGTCATGTTATTGAATCCTAAATTGATTTTTTGATAAATCTTTTATTTTTGATGTTGAATTATTTCTAAGTTTATTTTGACCTGATTTTTGTAATGAACTTAAATTAAAATTATTCGTAATTAAATCAAGCCCAACATCAGCACCTATTTCAATTATACTTTTTCCCTCAAGAAATTTTACATCCCTAAATAAGTCAAGTTGCTTTTCAAATCTTATTGCTCCCTTAAGTCCCTTTTGAACAAATTTTTTTACAACCTTTTCTTCGAAAAACACTTCGGGAGCTACAAATAATTCTGTAACATTAAACCCTAATTTTAAGAGTTTTGTAAAACTAAATTCTAATTGTTTTTTTATAGCTTTCGTTAAAGGAGAATTTGATCCAGTGGCTTTTTTAGCAATTTCAAAATTAAATTTTTTATCTACGAAATTGGCATATTCCTCAATTAATCCTCTTGAAATTAATTCTTTAGGATTTTTAACCAAATTAACTAGCTCGTATATTTTAGTTTTAAATTCAGGAACAATAGAATCAAGATATTTATTTACTATTCTACCTACATCAAATTTAATTAAACCTAATAAATTATTGGGTTTAAAAAATGCTTCCTCTTCTAAATAAGCCTTAATCATATTTTGTATTTCTTTGGGCAAACGTGGAGCGGTTTCGACAAGAACTGTTAAAGTTGATGTGTAATATTGAACGTTTACGCTTTTTTGTAAATTGCCTAAATAAAATCTCCCCGCTGACTCTTGTAGTCGAACAAAGTCTTTAAACTTAACTGGAGTATTTCATATTACAATTGTTTCCTTGCCATTAGTGGCTTCAACAATAAATGATCAGAAGTTAAATCCGCGTCCTTTTAACGTTGATTCTAAATTACCGGATGAATAATCGCGTAATCCTCATGACGATCTAAAACGATTTCATTTTAATACCGGCGTAATATCATCATCACGTTCGCCACTCTCAATTTCTTCTAAAACATCATCCTTTGCCATTTGGGAATAAAAAAAAGATGCTCCCTCGGTTGCATTTCTAATAATGGGCATCTTTTTTTCCTTTAGCTAATTTAAGCTAATTTTTTTCCGATTAAAGCTATTGCTTCATCTTTATTTTTAACGGCTGTCATATCTATTCCAAGTCCTAATTTTTTAGCAAAATCAAAAATTGATTCTAATGTAATTTTATCTTTAGCATCTTGAATTTTTTGTAAATCCGCAAGTGCTTTTGCTTTATCAAATTCTTTTTGAGATGTATCATTTGATTCTGATAAGGCTTCAGCAGACGGGTTTTGTTCAGAAGCTGGTTCAGTAATTTCAATATCTGTTTCTGAACCAATAACATTAGCATCATCCAATATACGAATCTCATAATCCGTTGCAGCAGGAAGTGAATCAAATGATAAACCGGCATTTGCCCCTTCACTTATCGATAATGCAGATGTTCCAGATGTTGGAATCAAAATTGCAGTCACTGTACCAACACTATTTAAAACGTCAACATTAAAATTAATTGCTCCGTCAGATCCACCATTAGAAGTAACGTTGTCAATACTATCAATGTTAACTGACGCTGTGGCAACGGCTAATGTTTCGTCCGCAAGAGTAACTACGGTTACTAATTCTGGAGCAATTAAAATTGAATCATAATAATGTTTTCCTCATACGACATCAACATCATTTCCTTCATCGTAAAAATCAATAACTTTAGTTCCCATTATTTCTTCATCGGGAGTTCCAATCATTTCTGGTGGAATAAATGTAGCAGAAGCTTTGTCTACCCACTTAGTAACAACAACAGGCATTCCATTTATTTTTGATAATAAACCGTCCTCAAATTGTGCAAATTGTAATGCCGAACCTGCTCCAGCTTCAGTATTAACGTCTGATAAAAATGCCACTTTAGCAGGATGAAGATAAATTTTTACTTCACCTTTTTCATAAGAACCTTTTTGTGCATCAAAATATTTAGCCCGTTCTGGTTGATCGTCATTATCAATATCTAAAAATGTAGCAGATACTTGTTTTAATAGTTGCAATTGTTCTAAAGAAGTTATTGCACTAGTTCCATCTATTTTAGTGGTCGCAGTAGCAACATTTGAAATAACAGCTGAATCAACTTGAATTTCTGATTTTACCAAAACTCTAGAAACTTTTCCAGAAGCTTTAGCAGGAAAGTCAATTTTATCTAGTTGAAGTGTATCAGAACTAGAAAATGGATATTTTTTAGTTTCTAAAGGCATTAAAACTTTTAAGACTTTTTCTGATACTTCAGTTACACCATTATAATTAACTGTTGAAGAAGTTGGAGTAACTGTTCTTCGCTCAGCTTTATCATATCCAATCATTGATTGAAATCGATATGTTCCTCCTCCGCTTTTAAACCCTTCAGAATCATCCGGCTTAGCTCGTCTATCCAAAAAGGGATTTGTTTCTTCGCGTTTTTCGTGAATTACTAGGGTGTTGTTTACCTCGCCCGGCGAGCGGGTCAATATGCCTGAATTTGGATGTAGATTGAGAGATTTGGTGTTTGAACCCAATAACCCTATTCTCGCCGCTACGACTGAATTCTCCGTGA
>DAOWAM010000043.1 GCA_030634585.1 bacterium | reverse complement strand
GATAATTTTTGGTTCTTTTTCTTGCATCTTCTCGGTATTTTTTGCTAAGCGGTATCCCCTATCTTTTGCTGGGGGAGGTTGGTTAGTAAATTCTGGTGTTTTCATAAATATAAAAAATAATAATCTATGTATCTTTATTTTAATGAATAAAATCTGTTTTGTCAATCTACCACGCCATGTACCACGTTGGGTACATGAAAATTGGGTACATGGAAACTTGGGTTTGGAGGATCGTTAATACATCTATATTAGTAAGATTATCTTAAAAAGACATTTATTTTTGCAACAAAAGAGTAGAATTTTATTCTACTCCTATTAATTTTATTACAACTATCTGAACTTGATTGCAATAGTTATTGATAGTAAATTTTATTGCCAAAACGAAGATCAATATATTTCCAATTTGATCGATCAATTTCTTTTTTGTTCTGCAAAAAAGTAAATAAACTTTCTATCTGTGTTAATAAATTATCTTGCCCATTTAAATAAATTAGCCACTGTTCATTTGTTCGCAAATAGATTTTTTGTCCATATGCTTCTTTAATTTCAGCAGAAATAATCTTAAATTGTTCGGTCTGTTGTTTGATCAATGAATCAGCTTGTAAAATAAATTGATTAATTAACTTTAAGTCCTCCATCGATAATTGACTAATTGGCAAATCATTATAAATTAAAAAATAATCTTCTTGTTTAATTAAAGAAAAGTTTTCTTGAGAAAATGACTGAATTATTCCCCCATCCTGATTTAGCCAAAAATATTGTTGATCAGCTGAATTAATTAAAACGGCTGTTGGCGACTCTTCATTTAAAACTATAGTTAAATAATGTGGATATTTTTTAATTATTTCTATCTTTTTTACAAAAGCTAAATTATTTAGTTGTTGTTCAACTGTCTTTGTATTAAAAAGAAAAAGATTGCTGCGTTTAAAAAAAAGCGCTTTTTTTTGTTGTTGATAATTATTTAGTTCTTGATAAATCTTTTGTCTGCTAATAAACGAAATATCCGCTCCTTGTTGTTTAAGAGAAATACTCAATGAATCAATTTGCCATAACGGAGAAGCAAAAAAGAACCAAATTAAATTTAGAAAAATAAATAATAATAAGCCGATAATTAAATATTTCTGTTTAGCTGAATAAAAAAAACGTTCTCCCTTATTGTTTGTTTTATAAACACGTAATTTCTCTGATGGATGAAATATTTTTCGGTAATAGTAATCTTTCCTCATATAAAAAGAATTATTTTTCGTATGCTAATTTAACTAATTTCTCTATTAATTGCGCAAAAGTTATTCCTGCAGAACGTGCCGACTTAGGAAACAAACTATTAGGAGTCATCCCCGGCATCGTATTAATTTCTAAAACATAAATCTTGTCTTTTTGTTTAATCATATCAACGCGAGACAATCCTCGACAAGCAAATAGTTGATGGACTCGCTGTCCAACTTGTTGTATTTTCTTGGTTTCTTGTTCACTTAATTGCGCCGGAACAATTTCTTCACATAACTTAGCGTTATATTTAGCACGATAATCAAAAAATTCTCTTTTAGGAACAATTTCTACTATTGGTAAAGCAATTGGTTGGTCATTGCCTAATATTGGTGCGGTAATCTCACGTCCTTTAATATATTTTTCTACTAATATTTCCTTAGCTGGATCACATTGCAACGCTAATTCTATTGCTTTGTCTAATTGTTTAAATTGACGAACAATAGTAATACCAACACTTGATCCTGATTGATTTGGTTTAACTACACAAGGTAATCCAATCTTTTGTTTAATTTGTTGTAATATTTTACTTCTTTCCGCTATTCTTTGTTTTGATTCTTTGTTAAATTTAAAAAACAAATAAGGCGGAGTTAAAACTTTTGCTTGTTGAAATAATCGCTTACTCATTAATTTATTCATTCCCATTGCCGAAGCTAAAACACCACTACCAACATAGGGAATATTTAATAGTTCTAACATTCCTTGTAATCTGCCATCTTCCCCACCCTGCCCATGTAGCGCAGGAAAAATCAGATCAATTTTTTTATGATAGGCGTCGTAAAATATCTTGGCCAAATCTTGTCGTGGGTCATATTGACGTATTTTAAATTGACTAAATGATGCCAACGCTTTAATAATCGCCTTACCAGTAATTAAAGAGATTTCTCTTTCATTAGAATTTCCACCGCATAAAACAGCGATAGTATAATGTCTAGACATATGAGTTAACAAAAAATTAACAATATTTTCTTGGAAGAAGTGGATTAATTCGCGTCATTATTTCATAAGCGATAGTGCCAATCTTATTTGCTAATTCTTCAATGATAATTTCTTTACCTAATAAAATAACAGTATCCCCTACTCTGGTATTGTTCAGGTGTGTAATATCAACCATTATTAAATTCATACAAACTCGCCCGCGAATTGGACAACGTTGATTATGAATTAATACTTCACCACAATTAGACAATCGTCGATCATAACCATCCCAATAACCAACAGGTAAAACAGCAATGGTTGTCTTTTTTTTAGTTTTATAAGTTAAACCATAACTGATAAAAGTGCCAGCTGGTAATTGTTTAATTTGAATAATTTTAGTTTTCCAAGTCAGTGCTGGTTTCAAGACAATCTTTTTCTTTTGTCGTTCCGTTATCTGTTTAGTCTCTTTGGCTGGCCATAAACCATATAAGGCAATACCTAAACGAACTAAATTAAAATGTGTTTGAGAATTAGTCAAAATAGCCGCGCTACAAGCAGTGTGTTGAAGTGGTGGACAAAGATTATTTTTCTCCAAATCAATAATGATTTGTCTAAAACTTTCTTTTTGTTGATTAGTATATTCCTGATTCATTGATTCAGCGGCAGCATAATGAGTAAAAATACCTTGTAATTTTAAATTGGGTAAAACATTAATTCTTTTTACAAAATTAACGACCTCTACCGGAAAAATACCGATGCGAGAAGCGCCGGTATCAACTTTTAAATGAACTTTAATTTGCTTATCTAATTGACGAGCAATTTTACTAAGTAATTTTGCTTGTGCTAAAGAATAAATTGGCAATTCAATATTTTTTTTAATTGCTTGCTCTATTTGTTCAGGTTCTAAATCAAAAAAAGTTAACACAAAAATTGGACAATGAATTTTATGCTGACGGAGTATTAGCGCTTCGTTTAAATTAACTACGCCTAAATAATCAACTTGTTTTTCAATTAACTGCGCCATCGATATCATTCCGTGTCCATAAGCGTTACTTTTAACCACGGCCATTAATTTTGTTTGTGATTTAAGTAAACGTTTAATTTGACGCAAATTATGTAAAACAGCCGACTGTTTTATTTCTACCCAAGTTAACATCTTTTATTTTTTAATCCGTTTAAAACCTGTGTAAGATTGTAATACTTTAGGAATTTTGATTGATCCGTCTCGTTGCTGATAATTTTCCATAATAGCAATCATAATTCTCCCCAAAGCAAAAGCGGTTCCATTGAGAGTATAAACAAATTCATTATTATTTGTTTGTTGATTACGATAACGAATATTTAATCTTCGCGACTGCCAATCAGTACAATTAGAACAAGAATGTGTTTCCCGATATTTATTTTGTGATGGCATCCAACATTCAATATCATATTTAGAAGCTGCCGGTGTACCTAGATCACCAGTACATATATTTAATACGTGATACGGTATTGCTAACAATTGAACTAATGCTTCTTCAATACCAAGAATCAATTGATGTTCCTCTTTAGCTTGCGCTGGTAAACAAAAGCTAAACATTTCTAATTTATCAAATTGATGTAAACGAAGAATTCCCTGAACATCTTTTCCGTAAGAACCTGCCTCGCGACGATAACAAGGCGAAAAACCAAGATAACGTTTAGGTAATTGTTCTTCTGTAAGAATTTCTCCTTGATGAAAAGGACCAATAGATTGTTCAGAAGTGCCAATCAAGAATAAATTATCTTGCGCTGTTCGATAAATTTCTTCTGAACCTCGATCCATATATCCCATTGCTCGCATTGATTCTTCTTTAATTAGATGTGGGGTAATCATTGGCACAAATGACTTGGTCTGTAAAGCCAATCTTTTTTTATTTATAATTTTTTGAATAAATTGTGTATTGGTCAATTTATTTAATACCAATTGAATAATAGCAAATTGCAAAATAACTAATTCGTTTTTAAAATAAGAAAATCTATTGCCCGACACTTTACTTGCTCTTTTAGTGTCTATTAAATCTAACTGCTAACCCAATGTCTGATGATCTAATACTGAAACACCAAACTTCGGTATTTTGCCATAAGTAGATAAAATTTCATTGTCTGATTCATCTTTCCCTATTTTTACTTCTGCTAACGGTAAATTAGGAACTTGATTTAATAATTGTTGATAACTGTCCGCGATTTGATTTAATTGTTTGGTTAATTGGGCGTTTTGTTCAGCCACTCCTTTCATTGACTTAATTTCTGTCTCTTTTTCTATACCTGTTAATTTAACTATTTCTTTTGAAAATTGATTTTGGCGCGCTCGATTTTCTTCAATTTGTTTAATCAATTTTCTTCTTTGATCATCTAAAACTAACAATTGATCAAGGTCAACAATTACATTTTTATTTTTACATCCTTGTTTTACTTGCGCTAAATTGTCTCTAATAAATTTAATATCCATTATTATTCTTGATTAATTCTTATTTAATTTTGTCGGGAGATTTGCTTTTTACCCTGCTAGATTGCTTCGCACCGCCTTTGGCGGATTTAACAAGGTAAAAAATAGTTATTCCCTTTAACGCTTGCTCAGCTAAAATTAATTGGTTTAATGTATTACCGTAAAGCGTAAAGATTGTTTCTCCCCTCTTTACTCGTTGACCAATAGTTTTATTGAGATAGATACCGGCAATTTTAGATTTAGGAGCGCCCAAAGTTCGACAAATTGACACCAATGCCTTATTGTCTATTTCTTTGATTAAACCGCTTCTTTTACATTTTACCGCAAAAATATGTTTGCTTTGTTTTACTTCTTCCGAATCAATATTTGCTTTGCCACCCTGCGCTTTAATTATTTGTTTCATCTTTTTCCAAGCTCGACCATCAATTAATACTTGCTG
>DAOWAM010000064.1 GCA_030634585.1 bacterium | reverse complement strand
CAATAATATTGACGGTATTTTTGCTGTAAATGATTTAACGGCAATAGGTGCTATGAAAGCGGTAAAATCAATTAATAAAAAGGTCCCTGATGATATTGCTATATCAGGGTTCACAAATTCGTTTATATCATATATTGCAGACCCTGAACTTACCACTGTAGACCAAAAAGGATTTGAAATGGGGCAACATGCTGCCAGAATGATACTTAAAAGAATACAAAGTGATGAAAATTATGGCCCTGTTACAACCATTTTAAATACTGATCTAATAATTCGAAAATCAAGCTTAAGGAGAAAATAAAAAAGAAAAAGTTTCATGTATACATGAAACTTTCTTATTAATTAATTACCTCGCTTGTGTGGTTTTATAAATTCATACAAGCAAGTTAGTATACCAACTTGAGGTCACAAATTGTGATCTCAATTCATAAAATCCCACGTTCATTATTTTTAACTTCCTACGCCAAACTGAGGATTAATAAACTTGTACTCGTTAGTTCCCACTTTAGCTTGAGGTGTCAATTTGGCTCCTCAAGTTATTAAATTCTTCCGATAGCGTGGTTAAATTACTACCCCACTAGCTAAGACCTCAGACATTGTTGAACAGTGGATATCACAATTTGTGATTTCCATTCTTTATTTATTATGTCTATTATTTGATAATCTGTTGACATATTTAACTTCTTCTCTTTTAATTGTTTGTTTTTTGTAGTTAAAAACTACTTGTTTTATCCGACGAAGTCTGGAGACTTCGCCGAGCGGGGTGAGATCCCTCTAACGAAGTTCATAGACATAACCGAGCTTGTTCTGTAAAAGCCATTGGTATATACCTGGGACCACCCCAACTTGAGATCACAAATTGTGACCTCAAGTTTTTAAACTCTTCCGGAACCAATTCAAACATAAAATCATTCGGAAAACGTTCGATTTTGCGCTTTACTTGCTGTTTTAATACTCTGGTTTCAACACCGTATAATTCAGCTAAATCCTTATCTAACATTACTTTTTTGCCTCGTATAACATAAATCTTGTTTACTATGACTTCATTAGGCATTATTGCTGAAACTGCAAGGCTCGATCAACTGGAAACTTTTCCGGCTGGTGTATGAATCCGAACTCTTTTGAATGGCTGGAGCCTGTCGGAGAGTTCTCTTGTTGTTTTGAACATCAATTTAAAAAGTAAAATCCTTAATATTCACTTAAAAACAAATTTAAAAATGTCACAAGAAAACACAATTTCAAAAGATTTATTATTAAAGTCGAATACATACGGACTCTCGACTCAATCAAATAACGCCCTTAAGCGTTTCCGTTCTCAGTTGTTTAAGCTTGATTATTCAGAGTTAAGAATTCTTATTTTGGAGCTCAAAGAGTATCAATATTGTAAAATGTCTAAACGTCAAAAGCGTCTTTATAGACGAGCTCTTGCAAAAGGAATTAAAGCCAAAATTAATTAAAACAATAAGCCCGGATTTTGTCCGGGTTTTTTTATTTAGTTGTTTTCTCGGGTTCAGAATAAAATAACTTATTGATATGACTCTTAATATACACTAAAGATTCTGAGTCAACACCTTCTAACTTACTAACATCCTGAATTATTTGATTAATTTCAAGTAGAAATTTTTCTTCTATATGCTCCTTCTTGATTTTTTTTACCTTTTCCATTATCGAATCAATCCAAGAATTAATTTCTTTTATATTAATTTCTTTATAATTCAAAAGTTTTTCAATTAATCGAAATGCCCACAAACATGTTGTAAAAGCTAATTTATTAGTTAATGCTATAAAATACATGGCTTTAAAAATTCTATATTCAGAAGTTTTAAGCGAATTTAAAGCACCATCTATCTTTTCTTCATTAGATGATATTTTAACATCAATAGCAGCGTTATTTTCCTTTAATTTCTTTTTAAAATAAAGCGACAAGCCTGTCCATGAGACTAATGCAATAAAACCAATAATAACTACAAAAATTATAGTCTGCAAAGCGATAATCTCAGAAAAAAATCCTTTAGCAATTTGAGTTTTATCCATTAAAACGCCTAACGAGTCTGTTTTATGAGCTAATTCAGTAAATTGATCTTGAATAATGAATTCTAAGGAATCAATTTTGGACGAAAGTTTTTCAATAATAAGTGAATCTTCCATGGTATTAATTTAACGTTGATCTACAATTTATTTTAACACTAAAAATAACAAATTTAAACTAACTCTTGCCATACATTCTAAAAGCCTGAACTCCTTGATAAATTAAGAAATAGTTAATTATTCTGTGGAAAATATCAATAATATACGACCATCCACTATAATTGTAACTATCTCCTAAAAGTTGCATGTTGTGAAAGGGAGATATAAACTGCCAATATTTTTCTGAGAATTCCTCGTAACCAAAAATATTATTACAAATTGTACTCAAATACCAGCAATAAAAACTAAAGCCAACAAATAAAATTAGTAATAACGATGGCCACCATTTTGTACCATAACAATTTGAGAATCTACTAAAGCCAAGTACAACCAAACTATTAAAATCGTTTGGAAATTTTAATGATTTTAAATATGCATCTTGTTCAAGAGCTTTATACTTTAATTCGTTAAATCTATCATAGTGTCTTTTAGAGACTATTTTAAGCTGTCTGTATGCTTCAACGGAATCCTCTCCGTTTTCATTTTCGATCGCCTTTTTAGGAAGCTTTGTATTAACGTATCGCAAGTCGGTTAAATTACTTTTCTCAATTTTTAAAATAGTCTTTGACAAATCACAATTAAAAAAAGCTAAGCCATTTAAATCAGAATTTTTTACAATAAGATTTGATCCTTTCTTGAACTTAATCCCTTTAAAGGTTTTTTTAGTGTCAACAGTAAAGTCAATGAGCGTAATATTATTTACATTTCCTAGATCAATCTCACGACTTCCTTGTACACGTTCAAAAATAAGCGAGTTAATACTTTTAAATCCCTTTAAATTTAATTGGAAAGAATATGTTAATTGGTTAATAATTACGTTTTCAAATTTCGGATTAGCAAGAGAACCAGATAAATTTTCAATCGACCCATTTAGAAAAGTACAAGCACAAGTACTAGTACTGCCTGTTATTGAAACGTGATTAAATGTACAGTCTTGAAATTTTATATTTATGTTTCCATCAAGTTCTATTTTTTCAAAGCTACAGTTAACAAATTTTAGTTTAAAATTTTTATGAGACTCGGTTATTGAAATAGGTACTGAAAAACCCTCCTCCACATCCTTTCTATTAATAGTTTTTTCTCCTACAATACTATATTCAGAACTGTTTATTGTTACTACACTTTTCTCTTCGTTACTATCATAAGTGCCTTTAAATAATCGTATAACGTCATCCTTTAAGTCTAGATATAACATTTTTTATTTTAAAGATAGTAAAATTTATCATTATTTTTGAGAATGACTTTTCTTACAGCCCAGCAATACGAAAATTACAGTTATCGCTTTTACAAAGAGCTCAACGGAGTTAATTTAAGAATAAATAGATTCCTGCGTTACTCGCTTCGCTCATGAGAAAAGTTCACAGGAATGACAAAAAATGGTAAAAACACACCCCACCTACCTAACAGACAGGTTACCTCCGTAAAGGATGGTGGTTTTAAATTTAAATAAAAAAAGCAATTAAGAAAAATCCTAATTGCTTTTTTAGTAGCGAGAGCGAGACTTGAACTCGCGACCTCATGATTATGAATCATGCGCTCTAACCACCTGAGCTACCTCGCCATTATTTTCTCAATATTATTCTTAAACTCGCGACCTTCCCGATACAAATCGGGACGCTCTAACCACCTGAGCTACCTCGCCAAATCAGTATATGATATTGGGGTGCAAATATAATATTTT
>DAOWAM010000073.1 GCA_030634585.1 bacterium | reverse complement strand
TAAAAAAAAATTATTTATTTGATCACCAAAATAATTTTCTAATTTAGCAATAAGACCTTTTTTGAACCAATTAAGCGGTAAAATTACCGCAATTAATCCCTCAAACCAATTCTGCCAATGACTAGTAACACTAGCTCGACAATCAGGACAAAATCTTATTTTTAATTTCATTTTTACAATTTTAGCCAGCGATTTAATACATCAGTAGTAGATTCATTTTCTTGATTTAAATCTTCAGATAAATAATTTAATAAAATTTGTCTAATTTTAATTGGATCTTCTGTCTGTAAAGGAATCGACAATAGAGGTGTTAATTTATTTTTTGCTGTAATATAAATTCGTTTTACTGTCGGTGGTTCATAAATAAGCCAAAACTCATTTAAACTTTTCCATGGATAAAACTTTTCTGCCAGTTTAATTCCATCTTCATTAATTTGAAAAGGCAATTGTTTTGGTTCTTTGCGTCCATAAGAAACAATAATAAAAAAGAATAAAATAACCAACAAAGTAAAAAGAAAATTACTGGTTAAAATTGACCAAATAATCAGACCACTGACAATTAAAAAAGTGATAATATACCAAGCAATCCCTCTTTTTGGTTTATCAAATTCGGGAATGTTCCAACAAGCTAAAATTTTACCATGATATTCTGACTGTTTATCTAGATCATAAGTAGCCATATAACTTTAATTTAATATTTAACATACGTATTATATCATTAAATTGACAAAAGAGCAATAATCAATTAAAATAGATAATAATCTGGTGAGGTGACTGAGTGGCCGAAAGTGGCGGTTTGCTAAACCGTTGTACGGGTTATACCGTACCGTGGGTTCGAATCCCACCCTCACCGCCACATACCACGTGATATAGTCCTAAACCCTATGTGGTTTAGGAACAACAAACTTTGCTATCGCAAAAGGATTACTTAATAAAAAAGACTGCTATTTTACAATATAAACGGGAAGGGAGCGAAAGGGGTTGAATCGGAAGATATTGACAACCGTAAGGCATGAAAAGGTCTCGTGGGTTCGAATCCCACCCATCACGTATTCTCTTCGCCGTAGTCTTGACGAAAACGAGATTACTTCACGGTGATCTTGATAAATACGTTTGATTGAGTCCCCGTAGTTTAAAGGATAAAACGTGGGCTTGCGGAGCCCAAGAGTGGAGGTTCGAGTCCTCTCGGGGACGTTGTTAATTTAGACGTCAAACACAAAAGAACCCTTACGGGTTCTTTTGTGTTTATCTCTGCCGTTACAGCAGAAAATGTCTTTTTTAATACTTACCGATCATATCCTCCTTGAGGACTGAATGATCTTTTTTTCATTGGTCTAGCTTCATTCACAATAATGTTTCTTCCATCTAGTTCTTTACCGTTAAACATTTCGATTGCTTTAGCCGCTTCTGCCTCAGAGGACATTTCGACGAAGCCAAAACCTTTGGAACGACCAGATATTCTATCCATGATAATTGTTGCAGATTCTACTTTACCAGCCTGAGCAAATTGCTCTTTAAGGCCATCGTCTGTGGTATTGTAAGAAAGACTACCAACATAAAGTTTCTTTTCCATTTTTTTCTTCAGAATTTGATTAATTAAACGACCTACTCCTTTTTTTCTTATCACTAGAAAATTTTAGTATTAAGATTCGGAAGCACGACATTTCTTTTTATTTTATCTTAAAAGAAATGTACTTACATTATATCACCAATAATTATCTTGTCAACACTATTTTCACAATTTAATTAAAAGATGTAGGATTATTTCTTAAAAATAAAACGATAAGGTTTATTTTTCCAAGAGCCAGCATAATCAACACCAACTCGTGGTTTGGCTAAAATATCTTTTTTGTTAATTTTGATTCCTCGATCTTCTAACCAAATCTGTCGACCAGTTAAATCTAAACCATTTATTTTTCGATCGATTTTAAAATAACGACAAGTTCGACCAGGTCCAATAATTGCTTGGCTGGTCTTATTTTTTGTTAAACAAGGAATTACTCCTCGAATTAAAACCGCAGCAGGATAATTCTTTTTTTCAGTAACAATATTAAAACAATAGTACATCCCATAAATTAAATAAACGTAAGCATAACCAGATAAACCAAACATTAATTTAGTACGTGGAGTCAAACCATGGATCGCGTGCGACGCTTTATCTCGAAAACCGCAATAAGCTTCTGTCTCAATAATTTGCCCTGCTATCTGTTTTTTTGCCAATTTGATGAATTAAAAATTTGCCCAATAATTTTTGGGCAACTAATAAAGTTGATTGACGATAAAATTTTCTTAGTAATTTCATACCCTTCGTTTTAATGACTAATTATTTTTTCTACCAAATGACCTTGTTGATCGGCAGTAATCACTAAATAATTTTATTTTTAGAGACCATGATAATTAATTAATCTGATTATTTATTTAGTATAACGAGCAATAAAAAATAGCTCAACCCTGTACCACGTGGGGTACATGAAAATTAGGGTACATGGTAAATCCTGTACGCTCAACCATTGTTTTGTTTTATTTTATTTTTTAGAGCAAAAACTATCGACATCGGATGTCGATAGTTAAATTGATGGTTAAAATCAAGAGCTATTAAAACTGTTAAAAATAACTGCTAAACCGTAAAGGTTTCTATTAAAATATAATAAAAAAATAATTAGTCATTAGGTATACATTTACATTCAAAAATAAAGCCTTTGTAACTTGGATAGAATGCACCTTCTGTATATCCCTTATATTTACAAAAATCTGTACATCTATTATCTATTATTTCTTCTTTATAAGTTTCCGTTTGTTCATATAAAAATTTAACTTCTTCATTTTGACAAAAAGTTCCTCCACATATATCTAATATTTTTTTTCTTGTTATATTATATGCATTTAAATTATTTTCGATTTTGTTTCTTGTATCTGTTTGGTTTTTATCAATCCAAACAACTTCAAATTGAGGATTCTCCATCCCCTCATGATAACCAAGACAAGCGCAACATCCACCCACACTCTGGTCTCCTTCACCAATATAATAATCAACTATTCTTACTGGTTGCCATGGATCCTTAGACTCTGGTTTGGCCTTTTTATAATATGGATCGAGTAATTTACATGTCCTTTCACATTCTTCTTCTATCGCCGCTTTATCTTTTCCGGTCATAGGATATTCAAAAAAACATTCATCTGCTAAATTAATAAATTTGGCTGTCTTAATTTTTGTGATATCTATATCTTTTAATCGAGTCAAAGATGGGTTAATAAAATAAAGTAAGGGATAACTAAATAATACAATTAAAAGCGCAATTAAAGCGTTACGAATAATATTTTTGGCAGTGGTTACTTGTTTTTCTGAGCCAGCTGAGGCAAGCCAAATTAAGCCACCAATCATTAACGCC
>DAOWAM010000084.1 GCA_030634585.1 bacterium | reverse complement strand
TGCTCTACTAGGACATTATCATGTTGGAGCGACATTGCGTTTCCTAATTTTACAAGAAAGTATAATATGAATAAACTCTCCTAAACAAAGTAGGACAGTTAATGCCAATCAAATAATAATGTAAAATTAGGAACGGGGTCAAGCTCCTATTCTAACTTTAAAAAATTTGTAATTTAAGATAACATTTGCTAAACTAAAATAAAAGCTTAGAATAATCTAAGCATAATTTAATCTCAATGAAATTAGCAAAGTTTAGCAATCTACATATCTACTGCTTCTATTTATTCCTCCTTTCAATCCCCTTTCAAACAAGGAAAGTTTTTTTGACGGAGTATTCTTTTTATAGCGGCGCGTTTACGGAATATGCGACTTTTTTTGTATATGCTTCTGATGTGTTATTAATTTTGACTCTATTTTTCTGGCTTGTTTTTAGTAAAAAATTACACAGGTGTTTTAATATTAAAAGCTTAAAGAATATACGCAAATTACCTACTATTTGGATATTATTATTTATATTTATAATCTGGCTGATTATAAGCGCGCTTGTTAATAATAATCACACAGAAATAAGCGTTTTTTATGTTTTCAAATTTATTGAACTTTCTTTATTGATTATATATATCTATTTTAATTTAAGAAACAAAAAAAGGCTAACTACAGCTCTTTTTACAATATCTCTCACTGGTTTTTTTCAAGGATTAATCGCGATTTATCAGTTTACATCTCAATCTCCTTTGTTTAAACATCCACTTCTCCATAGGTTAACTGGGGAATCCACAGTTTATCCACAGGTTGCAGGAATAGCAAAAATAGTTGTGGATAACGAAAAATTAGTTAGAGCATATGGAACATTCCCCCACCCCAATCTTTTAGGCAGTTTTTTAATTGTTTCAATTCTGATTAGTATTTATTTATTACTAAGACATAAAAACTATATTTTGTCAAGATTAGGTTTTAAGTATAACGACACAAACAACAGTAAAAGTCAAGTAAAGACATCTTCTTTATTTCTATCTTTGTTTTGGATAATCTTTATCTTTACGCAAATTACAGCGCTTTTTTTCACATTTTCCAGAACCGCATGGATGGGATTTTTAATTTCTTTGTTTATAATTATCGTATTTTACTTTTACGATCGCAAAATTGTTTCACGTGAAACAATTGAGAAAGATAGCCTAGCTAAATTTGTCACAGTGAGCTTGTCGAACTATGATAAATTTAGCGTGCTTCCCACCCTTCGACAAGCTCAGGGTGACATGTTGAGATTTATTAATGACAGAAGGTCTAAGCAAAATTTAAATAATAAAATTGTTTCACGTGAAACAATTGAAATAGTTTATTTCACTTTTACTAAAACTATCCGAAAGATATTGTCCATTGAGACCTACTGGATTCCCGCCTCCGCAGGAATGACAAAAGATAAAGGGGTTTTAAATAAATTAAAGCATAAATTAAAGAACAAATTAAATAATAATAAAAACAATATAATTAAACAAAAAGAGTTGTTTACTATATTTTTACTAATAATACTTTTAATAATTTCCTATTTTCCCGCACTAGAAAGTAGATTTAATGATAATTTAGTCAATAAAAGCTCTTATTTATTAGATAATTCCGCTTTAAGCGATAGAAGTTTTTACAATAATGTTTCACGTGAAACAATTTCTGATAATTTTATATTCGGATCTGGTTCTGGAACTTCTGTATTTCAAATTAATAGTTATTTAAACAAGAATAATATTTATCAAAAACTTGAACCATGGCAATATCAACCAGCGCATAACATTTATTTATTAATTGCTTCTGAAATCGGAATTATTGGCTTTGTCATATTCGCTTTATTTATAGTAAAAATAATACTATATAATTTTAAAATCATAAAAAAACCGCTAAATAAGCATTTTCTTTTAAACAATAACATTAATAATTCTCCAATTGTTTCACGTGAAACAATTGAGAAAGATAGCCTAGCTAAATTTGTCACAGTGAGCTTGTCGAACTATGATAAATTTAGCGTGCTTCCCACCCTTCGACAAGCTCAGGGTGACAATGTTGTTAAGTCTCGCAATCTACTAAGTCATTATTTATTAGCAATTTTAATTTCCTTCTTGTTTATAGGAGTATTTGATCATTACTTCTGGACGCTTCAACAAGGAAGATTAATATTTTGGCTTATTTTGGGATTGATGCTGGTTAGTGATAGAAATAAATGGAGAAATTAATATTTTTAGAACTTCCTCACTTTTGGAATTTACTCTTTAGGGTTTCATCCCGAGGACTCGGGATCACTTATCTGAACTATCTACCTGAAATCCTAAAGGATAAATTCCGTGGGATAATAAAAGTGAAGTCCTAATATAAATATTATACAACAAATTGATTTAAATGTCAAGTTGATTTTATTCGTTGTTTGTGGTAAATTGAAGACAATGAACAAATAATGTCAAGCAGGAATTAATTGATATTTCAAGTTAAATTTCGCTGTGGCTCGTTTGACACTCCAAGCGTGTCTAAGATGAATAATAATGAATAAACAAAAGACAATAATATTAGCGTTATTTATTTTTGCTTCAATGTTAATCGCAATCGCGCATTTTTATAATATCAATGCGTTAAGATGGATTGACATTCCAACTCATTTTATTGGCGGGATGATAGTGGCAATGTTTTTTCCTTTAATTTTGATTAAAAAAAGACCTATTTTAATTATTTCTTTAATTCTTGTGATAGGTTTGGGATGGGAGGTGTTAGAATTGGTCGTAAGTAATATCG
>DAOWAM010000038.1 GCA_030634585.1 bacterium | reverse complement strand
AAATCATATTTAGAAATAATTCCCCGACATCAAAACAAATTTTCTGCTTACGTACCAATTATGACCGGCTGCAATAATTTTTGCAGTTATTGTGTTGTCCCCCACACTCGTGGCCAAGAAATTTCCCGTCCAACTAATAGAATCTTATCCGAGATAAAAAAATTAATCAACAGTGGTTATAAAGAAATTATTTTGTTGGGACAAAATGTTAATTCTTATCATGGAAAAATAGCAGAAAAAGAAATCAATTTTGCCCAATTATTACAATTAATTAATAATTTAACTAGCAATGCCTTGCCTACGTTAGATGAAAGAGTAAATAATTTTTGGATTAGATTTCTCACTAGTCATCCCAAAGATTTATCCGACCAATTAATTACCACAATTTCTCAAGGAGAAAAAATTACTAAATATATTCATTTGCCAGCTCAATCGGGAAGTAATAAAATTCTAAAAAAAATGAACCGTGGTTATACGGTTAATTATTATTTAGATTTAATTAAAAAAATTCGTCAATTAATTCCTGATATTGCTTTATCCACCGATATAATTGTTGGTTTTCCTGGTGAAACTAAATCCGACTTTCAACAAACGGCTAAATTATTACGTCGAGTTAAGTTTGACATGGTCTATATCGCTCGCTATTCACCTCGCGCAGGAACAGCGTCAGCTAAAATGAAAGATAACGTTTCATTATTAGAAAAAAAAGGGCGAGAAAAAGAATTAACTGAAATTTTACAAACAACCGCTTTATTTAATAATCAAAAATATCTTCACAAAAAGATTACTGTTTTAATTGATGAAAAAAAATATGGCAATCTATCGGGTAAAATAATAAATAATAAATGGTTTGGCAGAACAAGCACTTTTAAAAAAGTGATGATTAAATTAGCACCTGATCATCGCCCTACTTTACAAATTGGTCAATGGCAATTAGTTAAAATAACACAAGTTACTCCTTGGGGATTGACTGGTGTCGCAATTTTTTAATTCCCCGTAAAATAAACCAATAAACGACAATTAATAAAACAGCGATTGGTAATAAATTCCAAACAACGTTAGCGCGAGCAATTGTATTGTAAAGACCATGAAAGATAATAGCTAAACTTAATCCCAGAATAATTAAATGTACTGAACTTCGTTTTTCTTTTTTCCTTCTAAACCTAGCTAATCCTAAATAATAACCAGTGATTCCCCCCGCTAACACATGCATTAATGTCGCAGTAACCGCTCGCAGACCTAAAATCTCAGGTCCAATTTGCCAGGCAATTAATAAGTTTTCAAAAAAAGCTAATCCTAAAGCGACGGTGACCATATAAACAACACCGTCTAACGGCTCATCAAAAAATGATTGTGGATAAATAAAAATTCGTACTACACTAAACTTGGCTAATTCCTCAATCAAACCATCAATTAAAAAAGAGCCAATCAAAATATACACTAAGGATGATACTGAAAATGAGTTAAGTAACGATAACGCTAATTTACCCACTTGCAAAGCAAGAAAAGCAATAATGATTCCTAAAATAAAAGCTAAAATAATAAATCTCCTTGGTTCTGGTCGACGACGATCAATAAAACGAATCACCAGCAACCAAAATAAACTAGGTATCAAGCTTAATAAAATAATAATGATTATCTTCATATAATTTACTTTAATATTTTAATTATATAACTCCTCTATTTTAATGTCTAATCAATTAGCGCCATTAATTATCATTCTTGGCCCAACTGGATCGGGTAAAAGTGAATTAGCAATTAACTTAGCTAGACTATTTTCTGGTGAAATTATTTGTGCTGATAGTCGAACAATTTATCGTCAAATGAATATTGGCACAGCAAAACCATATTTAAATAAAAAAAATGTTCGCCATTATCAAACAAAAGTGTTTATTGATTCAATTCCACATCATCTATTAGATGTAGCCAATCCTGATCAGAAATTTACTGTGGGACAATACAAACAACAAGCAATAAAAACTATTCGACAGATACAACACAAAAGAAAGTTACCTTTTTTAGTGGGTGGTACTGCACTATATTTAAAAACAATTGCTGATAATTTCCTTATCCCGTCAATTATGCCTGATTTATCATTTAGAAAAGAAATGGAAGAAAAAATTAAGAAACAAGGTATTGATCATATTTATCAACGATTGATTAAATTAGACCCATTAGCAAAAGACTTTGTCCAAGCAAATAATCCTCGTCGCATCATTCGCGCCTTAGAAGTGATTGAAAAAACAGGCAAACCTTTTTCTCAATTAAGAAAACGAGGGCCTGCTTTATTTAATATTTTAAAAATTGGTATTCAAATCGATCGTCAGAAATTATATCAACGAATTGACCGACGGGTTGAACAAATGATCAAAATGGGATTAGTTGAGGAGGTTAAACAATTGCTTAAAAAATATCCGGCCAATCTATCCTCATTTAGCGGAATTGGTTACCGTGAAATAACAAATTATTTAAATAAAGAAATCGCTTTACCACAAGCGATACAACAAATTAAATATGCCACTCATCGTTATGCTCGTCGGCAAATGACTTGGTGGCGTCAAGATGAAAGAATTAATTGGATTGATAAACAATCTTCGGCTATTCGTTTAATTAAAAAATTTATATCAGAATAAGAATTTTATTTTAATCTGCAAGTAATTCATCATCAAATTCACTTAAACGTCGCGCCAATAGTTGCCAATTAGGATTAAAGGAAAGTAACGTTGTTACTTTGTTTCGTTTGCTAGGATAAAAAAGATCTAATTTATCTAGTGCTTTAAGATCAAGATCTAGATAACGCTTGCAAAGTTGATGATATTCTATGTTTCCCTTTTTTATCCCCTGATCAATTACTTGACCTAATAATTTTATTTCTATTTTTGGATTTAATTTTATCGCTTCTTTAATAACCATTTGCTTATAATTATTAATCTTATCTTCTTGGTCAATCAAATAATCATAATCAGCATCTTCTAATAAAAGTTTCTTTAACTCTTCTGATTTAAATTGTCCTTTTTGCATATAATAACCTCCTTTATAATAGGCTAATATTTCGTTTCGCATTTCGATTCTATCTTCTTCCGCTAATTGCGTAACTATTTGTTTACTAAACAAGCCAATTATTTCTAATAATTTATCTTCGTTTTTTGTTTTGTTAAATAAATTATTAATTTGTTTCTTTAAATCAAAATCGTTTTCTTGTTTATTGTTCAATAAATGCATTTCTAAACCATAAATTTTAGACCATAATAAATGTTGTTCTTCATGAATAATTGTATTTTTGAATTCTTCTTCATCAACTAATAAAGACCCATTGACTATTTCTATGCCATTTAAGCGTGGCAATAAATTATCTCTTTCATAAAAGATTCCCGTGGTTGATTTTAAACAATCAATTTTTTTTCTTTTAACAATCAAATCGTGTATCCGTTGAATATCATTTTGATTATTACAAACGATATTTAAACTAACCGTTCCAACAACAATTGTCATTTGTCCTTTTGGTTGAAAACCAAACATGTCTTCAAAAAAATGTTCTTGCCATTGATTGACAAAACGTTGTCGATAATCATCGACATAAACTTTAACTATTTGTCGCCGTTGTAATAACAAATAAATCTTTTTATAAAACTGTGTATTTTGTTCCTTACTAAAATGATATTGTTTGTCTCCTTGTTCCACTATCTGCCAAATTTCTCTGAAACAAGCTTGTTTATTCCCTTGTAATAAAGATTCTATATTGGTAGCCACATTAGCTAATCCATCTTGTTGTTGAGCAAATAATATCATTAATCGATGAAGCCGTTGATGTATTTCTTTTGGTGTTAATAATGCTTTTTCTTTGGCTAATTTTAATCGTTCTAATTGTAAGGTTAAACTATATTTAGATTTATCTTGTTCAAAATAGCGATGTTTACTTAACTGTTTAAACAGATTACTAACAACGGGAAGCGATAAATGATAACCTTCTTTGCAAAAATATTCATCTAACAAGTTTAGTATTTTAACAAATTTATTTTTTTTGGCTACATCTTTAGATTCTTTTACTCGATCAACTACTTGATTAAGATATTGGTTTATTTTTTTTATTTGTTTGATAATATAATAATTTTCATGATAATCTAATTGTTTAATTCTTGTTTGAAAAAATTTATTTACTTTTTTAATTCCTTTTATTTGCCAATCCCGTAATTGTTGTCCCCATAATTTATGCTTGGGGTTGTTTTTTAAAAGCCAATTATTAATATCTTCTTTTAATAAAAAGATTAAGTTCTTTTCTGGTTGTCTAAATAAATACTGTTTTTGTAATTGCCTAGAAAATTGACTGGGTTGATCAATATTATCACCCACTAATTGATTTAATGATTTAATTGATTGATTGTTCAAAAAAAATGCTTGTATGCGATTACGTAGAATATAAAGACCAATAATTTGCCGATAAGAAAAAATCTTATCAAGAGATTGGTCTAATTTTTCTTTTTTTAAATTAACTGGCTGATTAAATTGTTGCTCGGTCACTAATGACTTTTCTAATTTGTGTTTAGTCATTTATTCTTTTAATTAAAAACTAATTTTTATTTTCTACAACAGAACGGTATTTACTCAAACGTCGCGCCAACAATTGCCAGTTAGGATTAAAAGAAAGCAAGGTAGTTACCTTATGGCGATTATAATGATAATCTAATTTATTTAACGCTTCTAAATCATCCTCAAGGCAACCTGGTCGTCTTTTAATTGATATCAAACCTTTATGGAACATCTGATTCAATCCTCCTTGATAATTCTGCCGATATTCATTCTTGCCAACCCTTATTCCTTCTTTTATTACTTGCTCTAATAATTGATTACTTAAAGCAAGCCCGCTATTTGTTTCAACTCTTTTGCTTGCCAATTATTCAATGCTTCGTCTTTTAATATTCCTGCCGGCTTATTTTCTTCTAACCAACATTGAAATTCATTTTTAATAGAATAAATTATTCTTATTTGATTAGCGATAAATTTATATTTTTCCTTAAACTTAATGAAAAAATTGCTGGGATGTTTTATATCTATTCCAATTAATTTATTCATTTCCATCAAAGGATCTTTGGCTAACGCACAATTTTTAAAGCGATGATACAAAATATAGACGCCCAAATGACGTCGTTCAACTATTTGTTCAATTGATTGTTTTTTTTCCACATTGACTATTTTTCGTTTATCGTTTTGCCTAATAGATTTTTTGTTATTTTGTTCAAATGGTTTGATCATTTAAATTTATTTTATTTATCTTATCCTCTTAAGGATAGCAAATTAATACTATTCTGTCAATGATTTAATCAATAATTGTTCTACTAATTGAGGATCTGCTCGCCCTTTCGTTTGTTTCATTGCTTGTCCAACCAAAAATTTGATTATTACTGTTTTCCCCTGTCGATATTGTTTAACAAGAACTGGATTCGCATCGATTATTTGTTGAACGATTTCTTCCAATAATAGCTGGTCATCTACTTGTTGAATATTTTGTTCATTGATAATCTGTTCTGGATCCTGTCCGGAAATAAACATTTGTTCTAAAATCTGTTGTCCCAAAGAAGAAGAAAAATGACGTTGAGATAAAATGACAATAAATTGAGCAAAATTTTCTGGGGTAATTTTTAAATCTGCCAACGGTGTTTTATGTCGTTTAAGTAGTCCTAATAAACGATTAATTAACCAATTAGAAACTAGCTTGGTTAATTCTTTTTTGTTTTTTTGCCAGATTTCTTCTTCGTCACCTTCACTATTTTCAGAACTGATCAACCAGGCTCTTAATTCAGAAATTATTTTTTCTGTATAATTAGCCAGTTGTTCATCAGGAATGATAATATTGGCTTCCGAAACAGAAAAACCATATTCCTGTTGGAAACGTTGACGTTTAGCTATTGGTAATTCTGGTAAACTATTTT
>DAOWAM010000053.1 GCA_030634585.1 bacterium | reverse complement strand
GTTTTAAGTCAATAAAAATTTAGATTCTGTTATTTTAACAAAAAGATTTGTAATTTAAGATAACATTTGTTAAACTAAAATCAAGTTCAGAATTAATTTGAACTTTGAATTGTGAAATACAACAAGCATTGTCACCCTGAGCCTGTCAAAAGGTGAAAAACACACTAAACTTATCACCCTTCGACAAGCTCAGGGTGACAAATTAAGCTCACTTATAACAAATTTAATTATCTTGTAATTTAAAGGAGTTAATTTAATCTTAATGAAATTGGCGAAGTTTAGCAATCTACATATTTATTTTTTCTATTTATTCCTACTCTCAATCCCCTTCCAAACAAGGAAAGTTTTTTTGACGGAACATTCGTTTTATAGCAACGCATTTACGGAATATACAACATTTTTTATATATGCTTCTGATATATTGTTAATCTTAGCTTTATTTTTCTGGTTCGTTTTCAGTAATAAATTAATTCTAATGAAACATGTCATCCTGAGCTTGTTGAAGGGCGCTATGGTTCGACAAGCTCACCATGACAAATTAAAATTCCTTAACGATAAATTATATAAACATTTTAACATTGGAAATTTAAAAAGCGCGCGTAAATTACCTGTTATATGGCTATTATTGCTTGCATTTATAATCTGGCTAATTATAAGCGCAATCGTTAATAATAATTACACAGAAATAAGCGCTTTTTATATTCTTAAAATTATTGAATTTTCTTTGTTGATTATATATATTTATTTTAACCTAAGAAACAAAAAAAGGTTAATTACAGCTCTTTTCACAATATCTCTTGCCGGTTTTTTTCAGGGGTTGATAGCGATTTATCAGTTTGCGTATCAATGTCCTTTATTTAAACACCCGTTTCTGCACAAGTTAACGGGAGAATCCACAGTTTATCCACATCTCCCTGGAATAGCAAAAATGGTTGTGGATAACGAAAAATTTATCAGGGCATACGGAACTTTTCCTCATCCCAACCTTTTGGGTGGTTTTTTGATTCTTTCAATTTCGATTAGTATTTATCTATTATTAAAACATAAAAGCTATATTTTGTCAAGATTAGGTTTTAAATATAATAACATAAATACCAATAAAAGTCAAGTAAGAACTTCCTTGTTGTCTTTGTTTTGGATAATTCTTATATTCACGCAAACTACAGCTCTTTTATTCACATTTTCCAGAACTGCATGGATAGGATTTTCAATTTCCTTATTCTTAATAGCAATATTTTACATCTATCACTTCTCAAGTGTTTCACGTGAAACAATTGAGAAGTCCCCAAAAAACGCAACTTCTGTCATTCCCGCGGAGGCGGGAATCCAGGATTTAAGGCAAAAAACGAATTATAAAAACAGAATATTGTTAATTTCTCAGATCTTTTTCAAAAGATTTCTTATTTCACTTCGTCTCGTTCGAAATAACAAAAAACATTGTTTTGTAATTCAAGAAAAGGCATTAAAAAGCAAATTAAATAATAAAACTGTTTCACGTGAAACAATTAAAGCAATTTATTTTACTTTTGTCAAAATTATACGAAAAATACTGCTTATTGAGACTTTCTGGATTCCTGCCTACGCAGGAATGACAAAGAAAGTTTTGAATAGATTAAGAAATAGATCAAGAAACAATAAGATTGTTTCACGTGAAACAATCTCTGAGAATTTAAATGATAAAAAATCTGTATTACTTATAAATAATACAGATTCTTCGGTTTTTACAAGAGAGCAGAACTGTTATTATCGCTTGTTCTGCCGCTTTAAAGAACTTGTTGTAATTGTTTTGCTTACATTGATTTTAATTATTATTTATTTTCCCCATATAAACAGTAGAATAAACGAAGAACTTTCAATAAATAGTTCCTTGTCTTCAAGTTATCTGCCCTCTAATTATGCGTTTGATGACAGGATATTTTATAATAATGTTTCACGTGAAACAATTTCTGAGAATTCTACATTTGGATCTGGTCCCGGAACTTTTATATTTCAAATTAATAGCTATTTGGATAAAGACAGTACTTACCAAAAGCCCGAACCATGGCAATATCAGCCGGCGCATAATGTTTATTTGTTAATTATCTCTGAAATCGGAATTGTTGGTTTTATAATACTTGCTTTATTTATAATTAAAATAATGATTTGTAATTATAAAATCATAAAAAAACCGCTAAATAAACGTTTTCCTTTAGATAATAATTCTAATAATTTCCCAATTGTTTCACGTGAAACAATTTCTGTGAACTTAGGACGAGAGCTAAATTATTATTTACTTTCAATTCTTATATCTTTCTTGTTTATAGGATTATTTGATCACTTTTTTTGGACGCTCCAACAAGGAAGATTAACGTTTTGGCTTGTTTTGGGGTTAATGCTGGCAAGTAGTAATGTGATATCAAGGGAAGATAAATATTAAATTGTTTCACGTGAAACAATTTAAGGAATGTTTTAGCTTGAAATGTTTGTCTATTTGTGGTATAATATTAATATGTATAGTATTATACAATAAATATATTAATATGTCAAGTTATATTTATTGATTTTATTGAAGTTTTGTGGTATTTTGTAATCAAAGATGCTGGGAAAAATATTTATGAATTAATAGAAAAGATTTATGAATAAGCGCGAGGCAAAACAAAACATTTCCTCAATTTAAAGTTAATGAGCTTGCTAAGTTTCCAATTTATCTAGCTAATAAAAAACGGCATAAAATAATTGTTAGTTTGGTTAATAAAATTCTTAAGCTCAACAATCAGTTCCAATTAACTCCCGAAAATTCTGATAAATGGAATGGGATTAAGGAAGAGATTGGGAAAATTGATAGGGAGATTGATGAGAGGGTTTTTGAGTTGTATGAGTTGAGGGAGGGGGAGATTAGGATCATTGAAAATAATTAAAATCAAAACAGGAATAAATCTTATCCCTGTTTTGATTTTGTAGATATTCTAAATATCTATTTTTGGTTATTATTTGAACTTATTGCGTATGGCATTCATTAGAGCAATAATAACATCCATTTGATTGTGGATAATATTTTTTTGCTTCCGTAACTGCACTACGACATGTTGCAAATTCGCCAAGATACATTCTGTTTTCAGTATCAGGCATATATGAACATCCTGATTTATGCACTTCATGATCGCCATTTTTTTGTGCATTCTTATTGACATAATATTTATACATAACGTTTATATAAATTGATTAAAGTTTCCCAAAAACTGAAAATGTGCTATTCTTAAATTGTTATTGATGTGTCAAAAATTTTGACTGGCACATTTTCAAAGCGAGGAGTCGACCTTTGTTGGTCTCCTCGTTTTATTTTTGGATATTTTAACTTTATTTTATCAAAGTTAAAATCATCTGTCAAGTATTAAGGACTTATCCTTGCATTAAATATATATGTATGATATACTTTTAATATGCATATAATACAAGAAAAATTACTTGAGCTTTCAAAGCGCAAAAATCTTGCAAATCTTAGTCTTCGGGAAATGGCTAAGTGTATTGATGTACCCAATGAATCGCCCCAAAAAATAAAACACCATTTACTTCAGCTACAAAAAAAGGGATTTATAACTATAAATCGGATTAAAGGAACTATGGAACGAACTGCATTAGAGCCAAGTTGGGCGAAAGGATTGTTACAAAAAAAGGCAAAGCTTTTTTCTATCCCAATAATTGGTATTGCAAATTGTGGACCAGCTGAAATTTTTGCTGAACAGAATTTTCAAGGATTTTTGCGAATATCAAGTAAATTAGTAAGACGATCAAAACCAACTGGACTTTATGCAATTAAAGCTGATGGCTCGTCTATGAATCGAGCAAAGATAGATGGCAAACACATTGAAGATGGCGATTTTGTAATTGTGGATAGCAAAGACAAAAGCGTAGAAACAGGAAATGTTATACTTGCTATTATTGATAACAAGGCGACTATTAAACGACTCATAGATGATCGAAAAAATGAACAAATAGTTTTAAAAGCAGATTCCTCGTTTGATTATGAACCAATATATCTTCATCCCGATGATGATTTTTTCATCAATGGTAAAATAATTAGCGTGATTAAAAAACCAAAAGTGAGTTAATTGATTTAGAATAAAATATTATGCAAGAACAAAAAATAAAATGCCCCTCATGCGATTTTGAAATATCAATTTTTATCGTTGATTCAGTGTCTCTGACCTAAACCTTGTATTTCTTAAAACATTACTATAACCAACTATAAATTTTAAAATCACAGACCAGTTTTTAAAATTATGTTTTT